>JAZOSC010000082.1:0-5319 GCA_045656925.1 Eubacteriales bacterium
TATACTATCTTTGCTGTGATAAGCACGGGCAGGCTCGTGCTTACCATTTTGAGGAACACTCAAGGAGAGCTGGTCAAAGGGCTCCTTGGGTGTTTTTATTTTGTAATGTATTTGATAAAGTCAAGAATTTGAGCGTCGGTCCACCCGGCACGTGCCAGGTATTCCGTGATACGTTGAATGTGCTTGTCGGTCAAGTAATCATAATCCATCCTTTCCACCTGCCTGTTATTAGTTCGGCTTTTCAACCCCGGGGGTATTCAGCCGCCCCCGGTCGCTGTCAGAGAACTTACGCGACATCTGACTTCGCGGACGCCGTCCGCAGACGGCGGAACTCCCCAAAAATGGAAATGGGAAGTGAAGTAAGGCACTTGTGCCTTGCCTTCACTTCCTTGATTGCGGAGCAACATATCGAATTAGCAAAATCAAATCGAGGTTGTTTAGACCTCGGGAAGATGTAACGGCTTTTTTAAGTTTTCTCCCCGCGTGTCAGAGAAAAGTTAGAAAAACCGTTACATACCCCACATTTGAGTTTGATAAGGCGATATGATACACCTCGCAGGGAAAGGAATCAACACCACAGTGTGGTGTTGAGGGAAACCGCGGAGGAGGTTTCCAAAACCCAAGGCTTGACAAGAGGGGGCTTGTGTGATATAATAATCCCACAAGCCCGTGAGGGGTTATAAGATGACGAGCATCTTTGCAATTAGGTCAACTAACTGGTCAAAGTATTCGCTGACAAAATTGCGTAGGAATATGTAAAGCATCTTATCACCTCCTCTCGGGCTTATTTCTTTTTTAGGGATCACAAAAGCACGTTCTTGTCAAGGGCTGGCTCAGGGATAACAAGGAATTGAAAAAAAACAAAAGAGTGGGCGGAATGGCATGCGTGGGGCGCGCGCCAAGGCGGGTTAGCCGGCGCCGCCCCACTGCCTTCCGCCTTTGGTGAAAGGAGCGCTTGACAATGGCATACAAAAGAATAACCTATGATGTAAGATTGACAATTGAACGAATGTATAATGTGCTGGGAATGAATGCTGTGAAGATCTCTCGAGTCCTGGGTTATTCCAATCCGGCAATCTATTACGAGCTGAAGCGTGGGTTCTATATGCATCTGAATGGTGAGGATTGGACGCAGACACGAAAATATAGTGCAGATATCGCACAAAGGAGTGCAGATTTCAATAAAGAAGCCCGTGGAGCACAGCCTAAAATCGGCAAGGATCATGATACTCTCCGCATCATCGAGGAATTGATTTTGAAGCGCAAGCTCTCCCCGGCAGTCGCATTGGCAACCATCAAGCGTGAAAAAATCCCGGTAAAAACGCAAATGTGTGTGACAACGCTTTATCACTATATTGACAAGGGATATTTCCGCCGTCTGACCAATAAGGACCTTGTTTACCGTGGTACCAGAAAAAGAAAATACCGCAAGGTGGAAAAGGTAAAAAATCCACCTCGCGGTACTTGTATTGATTTAAGGCCTCCGCACGTGTTGCAGCGCGAAGAATTTGGCCATTGGGAATTGGATAGCGTAATTGGCGCCAGAAGTAAAGGTAATACATTATTGGTCCTGACAGAGCGAAAAACGCGATTTGAGCTTGTTTTTCGTGCGGCAGATAAGAGTGTAGCCTCGACCGTTGCCGTCCTGGATAGGCTGGAAAAACGGCTTGGTATTGTCAAATTTCGTAAGATTTTTAAGACAATTACGTGTGATAATGGCAGTGAGTTTGCAGATTGGCGAAGAATGGAATTATCGACCAGAGGTAATTCCGTTCGCACGTCGGTCTTTTATTGCCATCCCTATTGCAGCTCTGAGCGTGGTTCCAATGAGAACCAGAACCGGATCCTCCGCCGCTTTATAAAGAAAGGCGTTCCAATAGCAAATTATAGTGATAATGAAATCGCCCAGGCGTGTAATTATCTTAACGATTTACCTCGTAAAATCTTTGCCTGGCAAACGGCCAGAGAATGCTTTAATGCCGAGCTCTCCGCCCTTGGCATAAAAAAATTTGCTTAATTTCTAAAATAGGTCTTGACATTTGCGAAATATTTCATTTTTATTGTGCGGGGGACACGGGCGGGCTTGTGCGCTGATTTGGGGTTAATCGCGGATTACGGTTGTCCTCGCCTATGGCGAGGAGAACGGGCAGCTCCGCCCGAGGATTGTGCACCGAATTTAAATCGGTCGCGGAGGCGGACCAACGGGAGAGGCCGGTCCCTGCGAGTTGGTGCGGATTTTAAAATAAATGCGTAAAAAGAAAGGGCGGCCTGCCAAGCGGCAGGTCGCCCAATCTCGTGAGAGATTAAATCTTTTCCTTAACCTTAGATGCCTTGCCCATACGGTCACGCAGGTAGTAAAGCTTCGCACGGCGAACCTTACCGACGCGAATCACATCAACCTTGGCAACATTGGGGGAATGAAGGGGGAAGGTCTTCTCCACGCCTACACCGTAGGTAACGCGTCTTACGGTAAAGGTTTCGGAGATGCCGCCACCGTGCTTTGCAATAACGGTGCCCTCGAAAAGCTGGATTCTCTCCTTGGTACCCTCAACAATCTTGTTGTGAATACGAACGGTATCACCGATGCGAATCACAGGTACCTCTGTCTTCAGCTGCTCATTTGTAAAAGCCTGAATCTTGTTCATGTTGGCCTCCTTTAAAATCCGGATGTTCATGCAGAGCTTGGCAGCGGACCACCCTTAAATTCTGTGTTTAAAACACACACGCGTGCTATTATAACACAAAAAATCTCAAATTGCAAGAGCTTTTTTGCATTTTTTTGAAAATTTTACGCCTCAGCCTTCTTTGCTTTCTTGGCAAGGACCAGCTTGATGCCAAAGAGCGTGCCGAGCATCAGCACGATACCGATGGGAAGCGATACCCACCAGTAAATCTTGGCGGCAGAAAGCAGACCTGCAATGATGTAACAGACAAAGGAAACAGCGGCAACGGTAATGGCATAGGGCAGCTGTGTTGCCACGTGCTCCACGTGATTGCACTGTGCGCCTGCCGATGCCATAATGGTGGTATCCGAGATGGGCGAGCAGTGGTCGCCGCAAACAGCACCTGCCAGGCAGGCCGACATACCGATCACGGCAATCTCCGAGCCAAGACCGCCAAACGCGGCGGAAACAATGGGAATGAGAATGCCGAACGTGCCCCACGAGGTACCCGTTGCAAAGGAAAGACCGCAAGCAATCAGGAAGATGATGGCGGGCAGGAAGAGCTTCAAAGCGCCTGCATCAGCCAGCAGGTTCTCCACAAAGACGTCAGAGCCGAGAAGCGAGGTGGTGTTCTTCAGAGCAGTTGCAAGGGTGAGAATGAGAATTGCGGGAACCATGGCGATAAAGCCCTTGGGGATAGACTCCATAGACTCCTTGAAGGAGATCAGGCGGCGTGCCATAAAGTAAATGATGGTGATGACAAGCGCCACGATCGAGCCAAGGGGCAGGCCGACGGTTGCATCGGTATTGCCGAAGGCATCAATCAGCTTCCACTGGTAATCCCCTGCCGTGAAGAAGCCGCCGACGTACATCAGTGCCGCAATGCAGGAAACGATCAGCACGGCGATGGGAACGATCAGGTCATAGACGCGTGCGCGATCGGAATGTGCGGGGGCATCGTCCTCCTCACCGTCAATCGCGCCGATATCGCCATTCAGTGCCTTGAACTCCACGCCCGACATCTTGCCGTAATCAAACGCCATCAGCGAGGTGGCGATCACAAACACAATGGTGAGGAGCGAATAGAAGTTATACGGAATGGCCTTGATAAAATACTTTAAGCCCTCACCGCCCGCAACGTGCTCGGAAACGGCGGCTGCCCAGGACGAAACAGGGGCAATCATACAAATCGGTGCCGCGGTAGCATCAATCACATAGGCAAGCTTGGCGCGGGAAACCTTGTGGGTATCGCACACAGGGCGCATCACGCTGCCAACCGTCAGGCAATTGAAGTAGTCGTCAACAAAAATCAGCACGCCAAGCGCAAAGGTGGCAAGCAGCGCACCCACACGGGTTTTCACGTGAGTCTGCGCCCACTTACCGAAGGCCTGCGAGCCGCCTGCCTTGTTCAGCAGTGCCACGATCGCGCCAAGGATAACGAGGAAGGCGAAGATGCCTGCCGTACCCTCAACAGCGGAAATCAGGCCGTCACCGACCACGATATCCAGCGTGCCGACGGGCTTGAAATCGGCGGCAAAGAGCGCACCTGCCAGCACACCGACAAAGAGCGAGCTGAATACCTCCTTGGTAACGAGTGCCAGACCGATTGCAATGATCGGCGGTACCAGCGACATAAAGGTTGCATAGTAGGGGGTGGGAGCACCCTCGGGGGCGGTACGCATCGTAACGGCAAGCACCACGACGACAACAACAGCCAGCACGAGGACGCAAAGGTTGATCCATTGTCTTTTTTTCATAATGACTCCTTTGTATGTAAAATTTAAGAGAACACAAAAGAAAGCCGTGGCAAAATGCCACGGCATAAGAAATCCTTACGCGATAGCACTCCACAAAATGTGACAGTATAAGAGATATTCTCCCTTATCCCAACGTCGGCGCGCGGAAACGCACAGGCATTTCGGCAAAATTCCCTTTCCCGTGCGGCATTTCCGTGCCCAAGGTCACAGTACTGATGAATCTTGCACCTCTATCACGCTTATTATAATGCATGATGTGACAATTGTCAAGTTTTTTCTACACAATATTGCTGTTTTTGAGTGAAAGAAGGAATACACGCGCGCGCCGCCACAAAAACGCCGTCCCCTGCCACAGCAGACGGGCAAAGGGCAGAGGTGCGGCCACGGCAAACAGCAGAGAGATAAACGGTGCCTTTACGGCAAACGCCGCAGCACCTAGGAGAAGCAGCGTGGCAAGCGCAGCCCTTGCCGCGTAGGGCTTGAAGCGCATACGGCGAAGCAGATGCCACAGTCTGACCGCAAACAGCACCTGATTGGAAAGAAGCGTAGCCAGTGCCGCCCCCACCGTCCCCCACACGGGAATAAGCAAAAAATTCAAAAGCAGATTGAACGATATGCCGACCAGCGCAGTCACAAGCGCCGCCCCCGAGCGATACCCTGCGGTATAAGCACTGCCGAGAAACTGTGCCAGTGCCGCAAAAAGGGCTGACAGCGTGAGATATGGCAGGCTATCGGCCGCATCGGCATAGGCAGCGGCAAAGAGGAGCGAAAAAAGCGGCCTGCCAAGGCAGATCAGCCCCGCTGCCGCCAGCACACCGAAGGGCAGCAGCAGGCGATAGGTACGCCCGAAAATCTCGTCGCGCTCCCCTGCCTTTGCATGCGCGGCGGTATAGTGCCAT
>JAZOSC010000083.1:0-10404 GCA_045656925.1 Eubacteriales bacterium
GCGCGGGCACCGGAGCGAACGGAAACAAGCAGAGGGTTCTCAAGGTCACCGAACTTCTTGCCGGTGATCTCCTCCATCTTTACGATGTACTCGTTGATCTCTGCCTGGATAGCGTCATTAATCTGACGGCCGTCCTCGTAATACTGGGTGCAGGCCTCGGTGGTGATGGTGAAGCCCTGGGGAACGGGGAGACCGATGTTGGTCATCTCGGCGAGGTTCGCGCCTTTGCCGCCGAGCAGCTCACGCATGCTTGCGTTACCCTCGGTGAAAAGGTAGCAATACTTTTTTGCCATATTTGAATTACCTCCAAAATATAATATATTTTTGTCAACTGGAATATATTATTACACGGCAGATGCCGTACAACGGCAACTATTATAACATAATAATTATGTTTTAACAACCTTTTCTGAAAAAAAGACGGAAAAAACAGTAAATTTTTTTTGAAAAATGACAATTTTTTGTCAATCTTTTGCTTAAACAGATTTTTTGAACGAGGGGTTTGACAGCGCGCGTACTTTGGTGTATAATAAATGCAGAATGAAATTGCGTCGGCACGGGGACTCCGTGGCGGCGTTTATGTGCTTTGAAAGGAAACGGCTATGGCAAATATTTTTGATCTGTTCCGAAAAATCGAGAAGGGCGACGGTGTGCCCGTGGGCGGTGCTCCTGCCTGGTTGGTGGTGGGGCTTGGCAATCCCGGTGCAGAGTATACGGTTACGCGGCATAACGCAGGCTTTCTGTTTATGGATTATCTTGCGGCCGCGCTCGGCGTCAGTGTGACGCGTGCGCGCTTCAAGGCGTTGGTTGGCGAAGCAAGCCTTGGTGGCACCCGCGTGCTTTTGATGAAGCCGCAGACCTATATGAATTTGTCAGGCGAGGCTGTGCGAGAGGCTATGGCCTTTTATCATATCGAGCCTGCGCGTGTGATTGTGATTTGTGATGATATTACGCTTGATATTGGCAGACTTCGCGTACGCGGAAAGGGGAGCGACGGCGGCCATAACGGCATCAAGAGCCTTGTCAAGGAGCTTGGGACAGACGGCTTTGCGCGTGTACGCGTGGGGGTTGGCAAAAAGCCGCACCCTGACTTTGACCTGGCGGATTGGGTTCTTTCGGCATTTACCAAGGCTGAGCAGGAGACCCTGCAAAGGATTTTCCCCGTCGCTCGCCGTGGGGTGGAGCTACTGCTTGCAGATAATCTTGCCGCAGCCATGCAGACCTGCAACGGGGTAATTGAATGTTAACGCTGGAGGCACTGCGCGCGGAGCGCGAATATGGTGCGCTCTGCAGAGATTTAAAAACTGCGCTTGCCGCCTCACATAGCCTGCCTTATTCTGTTTCGGGGCTTTGCGAGGGTGCGGCAGATGCCGCACTTGCTGCGATGATACATGATTTGCGTCCGCAAATGAAGGGCGCTGCGCTGGTTCTTTTGCCCGAGGAAAAGGAGTGCCTGCGAGAGCTTGCTATCCTGCAGGCAAGCGGATTGCGGGCTGCCTTTTTTTCCACACGTGACCTGACTTTTTATAATATTACCGCCTCCCATGAATATGAGCATGAGCGTATCTCGGTGCTTTGGCGCTTGTTGGGGGGTGATTTGGACGTGGTGTTAACCACCCCCGATGCTGCGCTTGGCTTTACGGTATCCCGTGAAAAATTAAGGGGTGCTACGCTTTCGCTTGACGAGGCACACCGCGTAGATATAGCGGAGCTGGCGCTGCGTCTGACTGCGGCAGGGTATACCCGTGCAGAGCAGGTGGAGGCACCCGGTCAGTTTGCCGTGCGTGGCGGAATTATTGATATTTTCGCGCCAAATCTGCGTGCATTGACAGCGGAGGGTGACATTACCCTGCATGCCGCCCCCCTGCGTATCGAGCTTTTCGGTGATGAAATCGACCGTATGGGATTGTTTGATGTGGAGAGTCAACGCGTGCATACCATGCTTTCCGAGTGTGAGTTTCCGCCTGCCCGTGAGGTGCTTCTGACCGATGCAGGGCGCGAGTCGATTGCAGAGGCGATTGAAAAGCAGTTGAAGCGGTGCAGAAATGAGTGCGCTGCCGAGGAATTACGGGGCGAGCTTGCCGCCCTGCGTGCGGGCGGCGAGGTGCGCTTTATCGATAAGTATCTGACTCTTGCAGATCCTGCGCGCGAATGTCTGCTGTCTTACTTTGTTCAGAGTACGTTAACGGTTTTGCGCGGTACCAACGCGGTGCGCGATCGCCTTGCACGTAGTGAAGCGCATTGGCGGGAAACCGTGAAGCAGCTGCTTGAGGCAGGCACGGTATCCGCAAGGCTTGCAGAATACGGCTGCGAGGGTGCAGCGCTTGAGCGCTTTCTTGAAAATGCCGTCACCGTCCATATGGATTCGATTACAGAGGGGCTTGTCGGCCGCCGCCTTGGTGGCTTATATCATTTCAAAACGAAGAATACCGTGGCATACGGGGACAATTTTGCCCTGCTTCTGGAGGATTTGCAGGATCTTGCCCAAACCAACCAACGGGTTTTATTGCTTGCGGAAAATAAGACAGAGGCAGGGGAGGTCGTGCAGAATCTTATCCGTGCAGGGGTATTTGCCGCGCTTGCCACAGAGGATAGTGCTTTACCGTGTCAGGGAGAGGTGCTTGTTGATTGGCGAGAGCATCTCGCGGGCTTTGAGCTTTCCGAAACGGGGTTTTCGGTTCTTTCGCTTGCCGTCGATGCACGGGTAGGCGCGTTTTCTGCGGCAGGTCGCGTAAAACGGGCAAGACGTCGCCGTGATGCACGCGGTGCCATTCTTTCCTATGCAGACCTTACACCGGGGGATCTTGTTGTGCATGAGGCGCACGGCATCGGTCGCTTCGTGGGGCTTGAAACGCTTACCATAGATGGGGTAACACGTGATTATGTCAGTATTCAATATGCAGGCTCGGATAAGCTTTTTCTGCCCTGCGATCGCCTGGATGCCGTATCAAAATATATCGGCGCGCGTGCAGAGGACGGCACGGTAAAGCTTTCGCGCTTTGCAGGTGGGGATTGGAAGCGCGCCAAAACGCGCGCCAAGGCTGCTGTGAAGGATATGGCGAAGGATCTGATCAAACTGTATGCCGAGCGTTCCCGCCGTACAGGCTATGCGTTTCCGCCCGATGATGCCGACCAGCGCGAGTTTGAGCTTGCCTTCCCTTATGCGGAAACCGAGGGGCAGATGACAGCCGCCGATGAGATTAAGGCGGATATGGAGCGTGCGGCACCGATGGACCGCTTGCTTTGCGGTGACGTGGGCTTTGGCAAAACAGAGGTTGCGCTCCGCGCAGCCTATAAGGCGGTGCTTGCAGGTAAACAGGTTGCAATTCTTGTTCCTACCACAATTTTGGCGCTGCAGCATTATCAGACCATCAGTGCGCGTATGCGCGCCTTTGCCGTCAGTGTGGAAATGCTTTCTCGCTTCCGCACACCCAAGCAGCAGGGTGAGATACTGCGCCGTGTCGCGCGCGGCGACCTGGATATTATTGTCGGTACACATCGCTTGATCTCGAAGGACGTTCGCTTCAAGGATCTGGGACTTCTGATTGTTGACGAGGAGCAGCGCTTCGGCGTCGCACAGAAGGAAAAATTAAAGCAGCTGGCAGGCAACGTGGATGTGCTGACGCTGACGGCTACTCCGATTCCGCGCACGCTGAATATGGCGATGAGTGGCATCCGCGACATTTCGGTTTTGGATGAAGCACCGAGTGACCGCTTGCCCGTGCAATCCTACGTGCTTGAGCATGATATGCTGATTATTGAGGAGGCCATCAGGCGTGAGCTGCGTCGTGGCGGGCAGGTCTTTTACCTGCACAATACCGTAGAGCATATCCGCGAGGTGGCCGCAACGCTATCTGCCGCGATTCCCGAGGCGCGTATTACGGTTGCTCACGGGCAAATGGATAAGGATACGCTTGAGCGTATCTGGGGAGATATGATTGCGGGCAGGATTGATATTCTTGTCAGCACGACGATTATTGAAACGGGAATTGACGTACCGAATGCGAATACCTTGATTGTCGATAACGCGCACCGCATGGGGCTTTCTCAGCTTCATCAGTTGCGTGGGCGCGTCGGTCGCTCGCCGCGCCGCGCGTATGCGTATTTCACCTACCCCAAGGGGCGGGCGCTTGACGATATTCAGCGCAAGCGCCTGGAGGCTATTCGCGAATATGCCGAATTCGGTGCCGGCTTCCGTATTGCCCTGCGTGACCTTGAGCTGCGCGGTGCGGGCAATCTTTTGGGTGCGGAGCAGCACGGGCATCTGGATGCGGTGGGCTACGAGCTTTATGTCAAGCTGCTGAATGAGGCGGTGCTTGAGGAGCGCGGTGAGGCTGTGACCGCACAGACAGAGTGTGTGGTAACACTTTCCTTTGATGCCTGCTTGCCGAAGAATTACGTTCCCTCATCTGTTCAGCGCATGGCATTATATAAGCGTATTTCATTGATTGAGAGCGTGGCGGATCTTGAGGATATGACCGATGAGCTTTTGGACCGTTACGGAAATCTGCCCCGTCCTGCCACCAACTTGCTGAATATTGCCCTGATTCGCTCTCTTGCCGCACGCTGTGGCATTACGCAGATACGCCAGGACGGCAGCGATATTGCCATTTGTGGCGAGGAACTGAATGTGGAAGCATGGATGGAGCTATCCAATCAGTTTGTGGGTAAGCTTCGTATGATGATGTCTGCGGCCCCCTATATCCGCTTCCGTCCTGCCAAGGGCGCGGGCGCACTTGCCGAGCTGTTGAAGCTCTTTCTTGAGCTTTTTCGCCTGACGGGTGAGAAAAAGGTTTACAAAACCTGATCTTTCGTGTATAATAGAAAGGTATTATACAGCCTTTGTACAATCGAATCGAAAAGGAATGAATATGATGAAGAAAAGATTATCCGCAATTCTTGCGCTTTTGCTCGCGCTTGTGTTGCTTTTGGGTGGCTGTGCTAAGCATGGCAAAATCCTGATTAAGGCAGGAAATGAAAAAATCTCGGTCAATGTTTTTATGCTGTATCTCTCACGCATGAAGGGTGCGCTTGCTGAAAGCGGTGCGGATGTAACCAGCAGCACCTATTGGGGACAGTATCTGTCTTACGACCATACCACAACGGCAGAGTATTATACCAATCAGGTTCTTGAGGGCTTGAAGCATATTGCCGCTGCGATGATTATTTACGAGGAGGCGGGCTTAAAGCTTCCCAAGGAAACCGAGGAAGCAATTGACGCGTGGATTGATGCGTTGATTGAAACTGACGGCGAGGGCTCCAAGGCCAGGCTGAACGATATTCTGTCTGCCTACGGTGCCAATATCACGGTTTTGCGTGACTCCGCAATTTTGGAGGCAAAGCTGGAGCAGCTGAAGGTGCATATGTACGGCTTGGGTGGCAGTATGCTTTCCGATGCGCTTATTGAGCAGTATTATAAGGATACTTATATTCGCGGCTTCCAGATGCAGCTTGCCAATTATTATTACGAGCACGAAAAGGACAGAGACGGTATTGCCAAGCGTTATACCGATGATACGTATACCAAAATTGCATATCTTCCGCAAAGTGCCATTGATGCCTTGCCTGCCGAGGAGCGTGCCAAGTATATCAGGGTTCCCAATGAGGGGCAATATATGCCTGAATCCGAATACGGCACAGAGGTTCTTCTGTACCGTGACGGCGAAACCCAGGTTGTTGCCTATGATAAAGAAAACGGCGTGATCTGTTATACCGAAAAGGACGGTGAGCGCGTCAAGGTGCTTTATACAGAGGAGGAGATGGAGGCGCGCCGTCAACGTGCAGAGCAGATCGCTGTGGAGTGCAGAGGCGATTTAAGCAAGTTTATGGTTTACGTGACGGAGCTTTCGGATAATAGTGATTTCCACGCAAACAGCGCACCAAACGGTATGTATTTTTCCGTCGGCACTTACAATACCGATGCTATTTTTTCGGGTATTGCCAATACATTGGCTACGATGGAGATTGGCGATACCTGTACGATGACCATTAATTCCTCCTATTACGTTCTGATGCGTGCGGAGCTTGATACGGGCGCTTGGAAAAACGAGAAAAACAAAAGATGGTTTACTACCCTGCGCGGCCTTGCGCTTGAATATATGCTGCAGCAGGAAACCGCAAAATATCTTGATCGCGTTGAGGTAAATGGAGATTTGCTGGAGGGCGTGGATATTACGGGAGTTTCCTCCAATATTATCTATTGACAAATTGGCAAAAACGTGATATAGTTGTGACAACCGCATAGAAATCGGGGGTGCTGCCAAATGGGGCGGCTGAGATGGGCAATCGTCCAAACCCTTAAACCTGATACGGATAATGCCGGCGTAGGGAGATTGGTACGGGGAGAGTGTTCTTTCCTTGTAAGCTGACCGCACGGAGATTTCCGTGCGGTCAATTTATTTTCAGGGAGGGAATTATGAATACCCGCATCAGTAAAACCAAAAGGCTGATAGAAAGCGCGATTTTGCTTGCTATCGCCACCGTTCTTTCCGAGCTTGCACTTGTCAAATTGCCGTACGGCGGCTCGGTCACACTTGCCTCTATGCTGCCCGTATTGCTGATAGCTTATCGCTACGGCACTCTGTGGGGTGTTGCCTGCGGCTTTTGCTATGGCATTTTGCAGCAGCTTCTGGGGTTGTCTACGCTTTCCTACTTTACCACCTGGCAGTCGATAGTTGCCATTATTCTGCTTGATTATCTGATTGCCTTTGCGCTGATTGGCGTGGGAGGGATCTTCCGTCGTGCACCGTTCTCACAGCCTGTGGCACTTGCGCTTGGCGGTGTTACGGTGGGTATTCTGCGTTATGCCTGCCACGTGGTATCGGGTGCTACCGTATGGGCGGGGCTTTCCATTCCGACCGAGGCTGCGCTTTCGTATTCCTTCGTATATAACGCGACCTATATGTTGCCTGAAACGATTGTGACGGTGCTTTGCGCCGCTTATATTGGCAGCATGCTGGATTTTTCGGCTTCTGCAATTCGCCGTATGCCGCAAAGGGAGAGCGGCGCGCGCCACGGCGCGCTTGCTGCGCTGGCATGGCTTGTGCTGCTTGGCGGCGCTGTGTTTGACGTGGTGATGATATTTGCGCACGCACAGAATGCTGAAACGGGCGAGTTCCAATTTGCTGCCCTGCTGGCAGACGGATTGCTGCGCTCTCTTTGGTTGCCCGTCATCATTGTCAGTGCTGCGGCGCTTGCCCTGGCGGCGGTATTGCTGTTGATCCGCCGATATGTACAGAAAAAATTGGCATAAAATAAAAAAAGGCACGGCGGGTTCCGTATCCCGCCGTGCCCTTTGCTTTCTTGACACAGGTACACGTGTGTGTTATACTGTGGGTGTTAAAAATCCGTAAAGGAGAGTCGTATGGCACAGGATTACGCCGCCCTCATTGAGGCGCAGAGGGCATATTTCAACAGCGGCGAAACGCAGTCGGTTTCCACCCGCCGTATCGCCCTGAAAAAGCTTTATGGTGCTGTTGTTGCCCATGAAAAGGAAATTGCCGCGGCACTTGCCGCTGACCTTGGAAAGAGCGCAGATGAGAGCTATATGTGTGAGATAGGCATGGTGCTTGCGGAGATTTCACATATGCTGCGACATTTGAAAAAATATGCGAAGCCCCGTCGCGTACGCACGCCGCTTGCACAGTTCCCGTCTAAAAGCTATACGCTGCCCGTGCCACGTGGTACGGTCTTGATTATGAGCCCGTGGAACTATCCCTTTTTGCTTACCGTTGGCCCTTTAGTTGATGCGCTTGCCGCAGGCAATACCGCTATCGTCAAGCCAAGTGGATATTCGCCTGCCACCTCGGCTCTTATCAAGGAGCTGCTTGTGGATTGCTTTCCTGCGGGGCTTGTTGCGGTCGTGACGGGCGGACGGGCAGAAAATGCAGGCTTGCTTGCGGAGAAATTCGATCTGATATTTTTTACAGGCAGTGGCACCGTTGGGCGCGAGGTGCTGCGTCGCGCGGCCGAGCATCTGACGCCTGCCGTGCTGGAGCTTGGTGGGAAAAGCCCTTGTATCGTAGAAAAAAGCGCCGACCTGGCGCTTGCCGCGCGCCGTATCGTGTTTGGCAAATTTTTGAATTGCGGGCAGACCTGTGTCGCACCCGATTATATTCTTTGCGATGCGACTGTAAAGGATAGGCTGCTTGCCGCTATCAAAAAGGAAATCACGGTGCAGCTTGGCAAGGCTCCCTTATCCTCGCCCGATTACGGCAAGATCATCAACGAAAAGCATTTTGAGCGTCTGCTTGGCCTGATTGATCGAGAAAAGGTCGTATACGGGGGCGAATATTGCCGTGAGGCCCTGCAAATTGCACCTACTGTGCTTGATGGCGTTGATTGGAGCGATGCCGTCATGGGAGAGGAAATTTTCGGGCCCGTTTTGCCTGTTCTCACCTATGATACGCTTGATGGGGCGCTGCGTGAAATCATGGCAAGGCCGAAGCCCCTTGCGCTTTATCTTTTTACTGAAAGCAAGAGCGTTATCAGCACCGTTACCACCCGTGTTCCCTTTGGCGGCGGCTGCATCAATGATGTGATCATTCATCTTGCCACTACCGAGATGGGCTTTGGCGGCGTGGGAGAAAGCGGTATGGGAGCTTATCACGGCAGGGTGGGCTTTGAGGCCTTTTCGCATCGTAAAAGCATCGTGAGAAAAAGCACGCGCCTGGACCTGCCCATGCGTTACCGCCCCTACAATAAGAAAAAATCCCGTCTGATACGCCGATTTTTAAAATAAGGTGCCAAACGGCAGATGTGAATTACACATCTTTTTCGTTGACAAGAGAGTGGTTTTGTGTTATCATAAGGAGAGTAAAAGAAAGGCGGATGCTATGAAAATAGGATTTGTTTCACTCGGCTGCTCCAAAAATCAGCTGGACACCGAGGTTATGCTGCATGAGCTGCTCACCGCGGGATATGAGATCACCCCCGATGAAACAGAGGCAGATATTGTCATCATCAACACTTGTGCGTTCATTGAGAGCGCAAAAAAAGAGGCCATCGATAACATTCTTGATATTGCATGGCTGAAAAAGCACCGTGGCCTGAAGGGGATTATCGTGACAGGCTGCCTGGCCGAGCGTTACCGTGAGGAAATTCTTGCTGAGCTGCCCGAGGTGGATGCGCTCCTTGGCGTGGGTAGTATTCACAATATTACAGCAGCGGTTGAGGGGGTTCTTGCGCGCCGCAAAAACAAGCGCCTGCCCAAGTATACCTCGTTTGAGGATAAAAACACTGTCAGGCTTGGCGGCGACCGTGTGCTGACGACACCTGAATTTTATTCTTATCTCAAAATTTCCGAGGGCTGCGATAACTGCTGTACGTATTGTGCGATTCCCGCCATCCGCGGTCGCTTTCGTTCCCGTCCGATGGAGGAGCTGGTTGCCGAGGCAAAGCAGCTTGAGGCACTTGGTGTACAGGAGCTGAATATCATCGCGCAGGACGTCACGCGCTACGGTCTTGACCTTTACGGCAAGTACGCACTTGCAGAGCTTTTGCGCCAAATCACCAAGGAAACGGCAATCCCTTGGATCCGTTTGCTTTATTGCTATCCCGATAAGATGACGGATGAGCTGATTGCAGAGATCCGTGATAATCCCCGTATCGTCAAATACGTGGATATGCCCTTGCAGCACGTATCCTCATCGGTGCTGCGCCGTATGAACCGCCACGGCGATGGCGATACCGTGCGCGGTGTTGTGGCCAAGCTTCGCAAAGAGATTCCGGGGCTTACCCTGCGTACCACCTTTATCGTGGGCTTCCCCGGCGAAACAGAGGCGGATTTTGAGGAGCTTTCCGCTTTCGTCGACGAGGCCAAATTTGACCGCATGGGCGTATTCACCTATTCGGCAGAGGAGGGAACGCCTGCCGCTGCGATGGACGGACAAATTGACGAGCAGACCAAGCAGGACCGCATGGATATTCTGATGCGCCAGCAAATGGCCATCAGTGCCGCAGCCAATGAAAAAAAGGTTGGCACAACAGTGCGTGTGTTGGTTGAGGAGTATGATGCCGTCAGCGAGGCCCATTTCGGTCGCTCTGCCGCAGATGCCCCCGATATTGACGGTAAGGTATATTTTAAGGCAGCGCACCGTATTGCCCCGGGCAGCATGATTGACGTCAAGGTGCGTGAGGTGCTGGATTATGATTTGTACGGTCGCGCCGTGATGCCGAAAGGAGAATAAAAATGAGTAAAATGAATCTTCCCAATAAGCTGACGATGCTTCGGTTGGTGCTGGTACCCGTTGTCATGGTCTTGCTGCTGCTTCCCATGATTCCGTGGCAGATTGCCTATGGCGTAGGCGTGGTGCTGTTTGCACTCACCTCTCTTACAGATATGCTCGACGGTAAAATTGCCCGCAAGTACAATCTTATCACCAACTTTGGTAAATTTATGGATCC
>JAZOSC010000084.1:0-5811 GCA_045656925.1 Eubacteriales bacterium
TAAAATCAAATTAAAGAAAACCGCTTCACTTGTCCTTACAAACAAAATAAAGCGGTTTTGATATCTCATTACTAATTGGTGTGTTTTGGTCTGTGCCAAGACACCAACCGAGGGGCAGAGGGGATTTGGATACAGAAGGCGCGTGCGCGGCACGTGAGGCGTACACAGGTACGTCGAGTGCCGTGGACGCGTCTAAAAACACACAATAAAAATAAAAACCTGAAAGGTTTTCTACCTTAAAATCAAATTAAAGAAAACCGCTTCACTTGTCCTTACAGACAAAACAAAGCGGTTTTGATATCTCATTACCAATTGGTGTGTTTTGGTCTGTGCCAAATTTGCGCCGCACGGGGGCAGGATGGATTTGGATGCAGAAGCCGTGTTCTCGACCGCCAAGGCGTACTTGGTACGTCGGTGGGCGAGAGCGCGGGTAAAAACACACAATAAAAATGAAAACCTGCAAGGTTTTCTACCTTAAAATCAAACAAAAGAAAACCGCTTCACTTGTCCTTACAGACAAAATAAAGCGGTTTTGCTATATCATTATGATTGGTGTGTTTTGGTCTGTGCCAAATACACCTGCCCTTACCTGCCCTTATTCCTCGTAGCCGTTGGGGTTCTGCGACTGCCATCTGAAGGAATCGCGCACCATATCCTCAAGACCATGGGTGGTGGTAAAGCCCAGCACCTCACGGGATTTGGCAGGATCTGCATAGCAGATGGCAATATCGCCGGGTCGACGGGGTGCAATACGGTAAGGCACAGACACGCCGTTCACCTCACTGAACGCATGGACCATATCAAGCACGCTATATCCCGTACCGGTGCCAAGGTTGAATACCTCTACACCCTTCTTATCATAACCCAGTGCCGCCACGTGACCGCGTGCAAGGTCTACAACGTGAATAAAATCTCGCACCCCAGTGCCGTCGTGGGTAGGGTAATCGTTGCCGAATACGGCAAGCTCCTTGCGCTTACCAACAGCGACCTGCGTGATAAAGGGCATCAGATTATTGGGAATGCCGCTCGGCATCTCACCAATCCTGCCGCTTTCATGTGCGCCAACGGGGTTGAAATAACGCAAAATCACGACCTGCATCTCAGCATCCGCCACACAGTAATCCTTAAGAATCACCTCAATCATATACTTGGTAAAGCCATAGGGATTGGAGCAATTGCCCGTGGGGCTATCCTCAGTAATGGGGCATTTTTCAGGGGTGCCGTACACGGTTGCAGAGGAACTGAAGATCAGCCTTTTCACACCTGCTTTTTTCATGGATTTAAGCAGCGTCAGCGTAGAACCGATGTTGTTCTCATAATATTCAATGGGCTTGCTTACACTCTCACCAACCGCCTTATAGCCCGCAAAATGCACGACGGCATCGATCTGATGCGCGGCAAAAATGCGATCCATTGCCGCCTCATCCTTCACATCTGCCTCATAAACGGGTATCCGTTTGCCGATAATCTCCTCTACCCTGCCAATCACCTTAGGCGAGCTGTTCGAGAAATTATCCACCACAACGACCTCATGCCCCGCCTCTACCATTTCTACGATGGTATGGCTGCCGATATAGCCTGCACCGCCTGTCAGTAATACCCTCATTTTAAACCTCACTTTTACAATCTTATTGCTTTATTATTTCCCAATCCGTAAATCAATTTTCAAAATTGCCATCAAAAATTAAAGCTTGCGGGCAACAATATTTCCACGTTCCTTGTAAATGCTCCTGGCCGGCACGGCGCCGCGCACAGCAACAAGAGGATACACAACCGCCTCAGGGCCTATGACGGTGCCCGGATTCAATACGGCACCTGCACCGATTTCACCAAAATCACCAATCATCGCCCCCACCTTTCTCATGCCCGTGGGGAAATCAAATCCCTCTCCGCGCACAGTAATAGGGGCGCCGTCTGAACGGAAATTGGAAAGCAGCGCGCCGCCGCCGAGATGTGCGCGGTAACCGAGAATACTGTCGCCGACATAGTTGAAATGCGGCACCTGGACACCGTCAAACAGAATAGCGTTTTTGACCTCGGTGGAATTACCGACCGTTACACCTGCACCGATCAGCGCATTGCCGCGCACATACGCGCAGTGACGGATTTTGGCTTCAGGGCCGATGATTGCGGGCGCCTCGATGACGGCACTGGGTGCTACCTCTGCGCTTTTTGCCACCCAGACGGTGGGGGCAATCTCATCATATTCGGCCACATCAAGCGTAGGCCCAAGTGCGAGAATCCACTCTCCGATATAAGGTAGCGCCTCCCACGGATAGGTGAGATTTGCCAAATATTTTGCGGCAATGGTATGCGAAAGGTCAAAAAGTGCGGAAATCGTAATATCTTGCATCATAAGTCCCTCCCGATATAGTTACAATAATAGTATAATGCAAAAATGCAGCTCTGTCAACCTGCCGCGGTACCGTCACGACAATTTTTTCACTTTCCCTCTTGACAAGCGCGGTATACGGTGCTATAATGACTGCATACCAAAACCGTTGACGCGGAGATAACGGCAACCACGCCTCCACAGAGAGCCTGTCATGCTGAGAGCAGGTGGGAAACGAGCTGTCAAATGGACCGCCGAGGGCGCAGTCAAAGGTCAAGCACCGAGTATTCTGCGACGTAAGACAGGCGTTATCTGTCACGGATATGTCAGTATCCAAAAGCGCATAGAGCTTTCTATGAATGCAAGGTGGCACCGCGGATAAGATCTCTTATTCGTCCTTGACAGAGTAAAGGATACCTGTCGGGGGCGTTTTTTGTTTTCCGCAGGAACAGGAGGAGCATGATGAAACTTGGAAACGTCGATTTCGAAACCTATTTTGACAACTACCCCAACAGCGAGGGCTACTTCGGCCGCTTCGGCGGCGTCTTTGTAGAGGAGAAGCTGAAAACTGCGATGAAGGAGATTACCGAGGCCTATTTCTCCATCTGCCAATCCAGAAAATTCATCGCCGAGCTGCGCCGTATCCGCCGCGAATTTCAGGGCAGACCGACACCTGTGACACACCTTGAGCGCCTGTCTGACGCGATGGGCGGTCGCGTACAGCTGTACGCAAAGCGCGAGGATCTCAATCACTCGGGCGCACATAAATTAAACCACTGCATGGGCGAAGCACTGCTTGCCAAGTACATGGGCAAAAAGAAGCTGATTGCCGAAACGGGTGCAGGCCAGCACGGTGTGGCACTTGCCACCGCTGCCGCCTACTTTGGCTTGAAATGCGATATTTACATGGGTGCTGTCGATATCAAAAAGCAGGCCCCTAACGTAGCACGCATGAAAATTCTGGGTGCCAACGTGATTGAGGTTACACACGGTCTGCAAACCCTGAAGGAGGCCGTCGATGCTGCCTTTGAGGCGTATAGCAAGGAGTATAACGATGCCATCTACTGCATCGGCTCGGTGCTTGGCCCCCACCCCTTCCCCATGATGGTGCGCGATTTCCAGAGTGTGGTCGGCATTGAGGCTCGCGAGCAGTTTATTGATATGACGGGGCATCTCCCCACCTCTATGGTTGCCTGCGTGGGTGGCGGCTCCAACGCGGCAGGGCTTTTTGCAGGCTTCCTCAATGACCCTGTTGAAATTTACGGTATCGAGCCGCTTGGCCGCGGCGAAAAGCTTGGCGACCATGCCGCAAGCCTGAAATACGGCACAGAGGGCATCATGCACGGCTTTAACAGCATTATGCTGAAGGACGAAAACGGCGATCCCGCCCCTGTCTATTCGGTAGCAAGCGGCCTTGACTACCCCTCAAGCGGCCCCGAGCATGCCTTTCTGCAGGAGATTGGCCGCGTCAAATATGACGTCATCAACGATGAGGAAACGATTGATGCGTTCTTCAAGCTTGCCCGTATGGAGGGCATTATTCCCGCGATTGAAAGCGCGCACGCCGTTGCCTACGGCATGAAGCTGGCAGAGAGAATGGACCACGGCTCTGTCCTTATCAACCTGTCAGGCCGCGGCGACAAGGATATGGATTACATTATCGAACATTACGGCATCAGATGAGGTCAGGCGTATTTGGCGCAGACCAAAACCCACCAATTAATAATCAGGATATCAAAACCGTCTTATTTATCTGTAAAGATATGTGGGGCGGGTTTCCTTTGTTTAATTTTAAAGCAGAAAACCTATAGGTTTTCTATTTTTATTGTGTGTTTTTAGCAGCGCTCTCGCCCACCGACATACCAAGTACGCCTTGGCGGTCGAGAACACGGCTTCTGCATCCCAATCCATCCTGCCCTATTATGATAAAAACCGCGTGCCATTTTATGGCACGCGGTCTTCTTTATTTCGCCAAAGACACTGCTCTTAAAGCACCTTGGCAAGGAAGCTTTGCAAGCGCTCGCTCTTGGGGTTATCAAAGATTTCGGCAGGAGTGCCTTCCTCGATGATGACACCCGCATCCATAAAGATCACGCGGTCGGCAACCTCACGGGCAAAGCCCATCTCGTGCGTAACGACCACCATCGTCATGCCGTCCTTTGCCAGGCGCTTCATGACATCAAGCACCTCGCCCACCATTTCGGGGTCAAGTGCCGAGGTAGGCTCGTCAAAGAGCATCACGTCAGGCTCCATGCAAAGCGCGCGCACAATGGCAATGCGCTGCTTCTGACCGCCCGACAGCTGACTGGGATATGAGCCTGCGCGGTCGGCAAGCCCGACTACCTCAAGAAGCTCCATGGCCTTTGCCTCCGCCTCCTCACGGCTCTTTTTGAGCAGCGTGGTGGGCGCAAGCGTCATATTACGCAAAATAGTCATATGGGGAAAAAGGTTGAAATGCTGGAATACCATGCCCATCTTGCGGCGGTGCAGATCAATATCCACACCCTTGCCCGTAATATCCACATCATTGACGAAAATCTCGCCCTCGGTGGGGACCTCAAGCATATTAAGCGAACGCAGGAAGGTAGATTTACCGCTGCCCGAGGGGCCGATGACAACCACAACCTCACCGCGCTTGATTTCAGCATCAATGCCGTCAAGGGCACGGATTGCACCACCCTTGTAGTGCTTTTTCAGACCGTTTACACGGATAATTGCATCTTGCTTCATTTCAACGCTCATTCTTACGCAACCTCCTCTCCAGTCTGCCAACCAGGAAGGTCAGAACAACAACCAGCACCAGGTAAATCAGCGCCACGGCAATCAGGGGCATCATCGCGGAGAAGGTGCGCCCACGAATGAGGTCACCTGCCTTAGTGAGATCCATCACACCGACATAGCCTGCAATAGAGGTTTCCTTCAGCAGCACGATAAACTCATTACAAAGTGTAGGCAAAACGCTCTTGAAAACCTGCGGAATTACGATATAAATCATTGTCTGGACATAATTGAAGCCAAGGGAGCGACCTGCCTCAAACTGTCCGTTATCAATCGACATAATGCCGCCACGCAGAATTTCCGCCACGTATGCGCCCGAATTGATACCGAAGGCAATGGTGGCAATCAGCACGTCGTTGCGCGAGGTGGCAAAAATGATAAAGTACATAATAAGCAGCTGTACCACCACGGGGGTGCCGCGGATAACGGTAAGGTAAAGCTGGCAAATGGCATTGATAACGGAAAAAACGTAATAGCCAACGCCCTTGTGCTTGGCCATCATTTCCTTGTTTTTATCGTAGGTGGAGCGAATTGCCGCCACAACGATGCCAAGCGCAATGCCAATCAACAACGAAAAGAAGGTGATGCGCAGGGTGTTTCCAAGACCCTGTACAAGCCATCTCCAACGCCCGCCGTCGATGAAATTTAATTTAAAGTCCGCTTTAAAATCAGCGCACCATGCTTGCATGTGTGTTCTCCTT
>JAZOSC010000085.1:0-13397 GCA_045656925.1 Eubacteriales bacterium
CTCGGCAAGCACACCAAAGTGCGTGGAGCCTGAATCAAACCAGCCGTCAAGCGTATTTTGCTCCTTCACAAAATGCGTTTTTCCGCACTTGGGGCAGGCATAGCCTGCGGGCAGAAGCGCTGCAGCCTCCAGATCAAACCATGCGTTGGAGCCCTTCTTGGCAAATACAGCAGAAATGCTGTCAATGGTTTCTTCGTCACAAATCACCTCGCCGCAATCCTCACAGTAGAGCACGGGAATGGGCAGGCCCCACTTGCGCTGACGGGAAATGCACCAGTCGGCACGCTCGCGAATCATCTGCACCATGCGCTCGCCACCCCACTTGGGAAGCCAGCGAACGTTCTCACAGGCCTTAACGGCATCCTCCTTGAAGGCATCTACCGAGCAGAACCACTGGGGTGTTGCGCGGAAGATAATAGGAGATTTGCAGCGCCAGCAATGGGGATACTCGTGCTCAATTTCCTGGCTTGCAAAGAGTGCGCCCGATTCACGCAAATCCTCAAGAATAGCCACATTGGACTGGTCGTAGCGCATGCCTGCAAACTTGCCCGCATCAGCCGTCTGAATACCGCGGTCATCAACGGGAACAATCACGTCAATATTATAGCGGCGGCAGGTCTGGTAGTCGTCTGCGCCAAAGCCGGGAGCCGTGTGCACACAGCCCGTACCGCTATCCATAGTGACATAATCGGCATTGACAAGCACAGATTTACGGGGAAGGAAGGGGTGCTCTGCGGTCATATACTCGAAATCCGCACCCTTCATCGTTGCAATGACCGCATAATCGGCCACGCCGCCTGCCTGCATCGTCTTTTCAAGCAGCGCACTTGCAACGATATAATTCTCCGCACCTGCCTTCACAACTACGTAATCCTCATCGGGATTCAGCGCGATGGCAAGGTTGCCGGGAAGCGTCCAGGTCGTCGTGGTCCAGATAATGACAAATGTCCTCTCAAGCTCGCAAATGCCTGCAAGCTTGCCCTTATCGTCGCTCATACGGAATTTCACATAGATAGAGGTACAAGGATCCGTCTTATACTCGATCTCCGCCTCGGCAAGTGCCGTTTCGTCCTTCGGGCACCAATATACGGGCTTCATACCCTTATAGATGTAGCCGCGACGGTACATATCACCAAACACCTTGACCTCGCGTGCCTCAAATTCAGGCGTCATGGTCGCGTAGGGGTTCGCCCAATCTGCGGTAATGCCCAGACGCTTAAACTGCTCGCGCTGAATATCAATAAAATTCTGTGCAAAGCCCTCACAGGCAGAACGGAAATCAGATACCGACATCTTCTTATGATCAAGCTTATTTTTCTTGATGATCGCACTTTCAATCGGCATACCGTGATTATCCCAACCGGGAATATACGGCACACAAAAGCCCATCATCACACGGGATTTGTTGATAAAATCCTTCAGAATTTTGTTCAACGCGTGGCCCATGTGAATATTGCCGTTTGAGAAGGGGGGGCCGTCATGCAGAACGAAAAGAGGCTTACCCTCGGCATTTGCAAGCATACTGCCGTAAAGGTTCATATCCTCCCAGTATTTCAGCATATCGGGCTCGCGCTTAGGCAGCTCAGCACGCATTGCAAAGCTTGTGGTGGGAAGGTTCAGGGATTTGCTGTAGTCTTTTGCCATGATTTTTAACTCCTGTATGTTATATCAAAAACTTTTCAAACGTAACGGTCAGCCACCAGGCGGTAGCGTCCCTTTCTGGTTTGGTCGGAAACCGACCGCACAATAAATTTTCCAAAGCCGCGTACGCTGACCGTGGCCCCGGCCGCAAGCTCCTTATCATAGCGAGTAAGCGGTTCGTAATCCACCTCTACACGCCCCTCGGTGAACAGCGCCTGTGCGCGCTCACGCGAAAGATGCAAAAGGGCGGCCACCACCGCATCCGCACGGGGCGAGGCAACGGTATCGGTAATCGGCTCAAAGCGTCTGCCACCGTCAAAATCAGGGGCCAACTCTGTCCTTATCACACGCACCGCGTCCTGCGCCACGCGTGTTAGGCTCTCTGTCAAAAACGTAGCGATGACATAATCGGTAATCAATACCGCACTATAGTCATCGACAGGAACGATATCGCCAACTGCATCACGGCTGATGCCCAGTGAAAGCACCGCCCCAAGATAATCGCGGTGCGAAAGCACACGGTAACCACTCCCCTGTATCCGCAAGGGGACAAGCACCTCTGCCAGCTCCCCGGCAAGCAGCGGCTCACGCTCCTCAGGTGGCAGAAGCATCAGATAATCGGGTAAAAACACCATGCGTTGGCGCTCTGCAGCACCGTAACCGCCTGCAAGAACGTAAGCGTCACATGCGGCGGAAAGCTCCCGTCCAAGAAGCATCTGCTCGCGCGGTGTGAGAAACGCAGTATAGGTCACGCATCCGCGCGCAGCGCGGACAAGCAGCTCGCGCGCACGCGCCACAAGGCGCGCATCCTCCCGTAAGATATCGGCCCCCATCAGAACAGCAAAAGCGAGCTTATCAGACTAACCGCAATGAAGCCGAAGAAAAAAGGCATATCAAGCGGCATATTGCGAAACCAGCCAAAGCGATCAAAGAGCGCACGGAAGGGCAGAATAAACGGCTCGGTAACCATCGCTACCAGCAAGAAAAAGGGATTATCCTCCCTGATCGGGAACCAGGAAAATATGGCACGCACCAAAAAACAAAGCTGCACGATTGATAAAAGCGCGCGCACCGTACCCATCAGCAGGGTCAGAAACAGGCTCATGCCAGACTCCTTTCAAGATTTTGACTGTATGGAAGGCTTAATAAATCTCGCCGCCCTGCTCCTCGCCCGTCACCTCGCCCGAGCGGGGAGAAAGCACCAGCGTGGTTTTGGTCAGACGGCGGAATTCACCGTCAAGCACCTCAAGGGCTCCGAGAAGAAAGTCAATCAGCCGCATCGCGGCAGAGCGGTCAAGCTCCTCAATATTCATCACAACAGTATAGCCGTTCATCAGGTATCCCGCAATCATCGGACCGTCATCATAATTATGGGGGGTGACCAGCTTGATATGATTGCCCGTAGCAGCGCTTTGAGAGGGGCGCTTCGGTGCAGGGGGTGCCAAAGGTGCATCATCGCGATCCTCCACAACGCCCTCGGCCTCCTCCTCATCGCCACGGTAGAAGCCGCTGTCGTAATCCTCGTAGCTTTCGTAATCATTTCTCTTTTTGCCAAATGGATTTTTCATAAGTACCTCCGTTTATTCTTCTCCAACAGTAATTTCTTTCATAAACAAGCGTCTGCCGACACGCACCAAGGATGCACCCTCAAGAATGGCGGCAGCAAAGCTTTCCGACATGCCCATGGAAAGCTGCGGCTCCCCCGTCAGGCCAAGTGTGCGCCAGATACGCACTGCCAGCTCTCTGGTCTGTGCAAAATACAGCCGATACTCCGCGGGATCATCACAATGTGGGGCCATCGTCATCAGGCCCTTCAGAGAAAGCCCCGGCAAAGCCGCCATCTCACGGCAAAGCTCCTCCGCACATTCGGGCAGCACACCGCTTTTGGCCTCCTCCCTGCCGCTGTTCACCTCGGCGAACGCGTCTATCACAAGACCTGCGGCAACAGCACGGCGGCTGATTTCATGCGCCAGTGCCACACTGTCAACCGAATGGATTGCCGCAACCTTATCTACGATATATTTAACCTTGTTACGCTGCAGGGTGCCGATAAAATGCACGCGTGCGTCATACGCTTTGGCAATCTCCCAATGTGCAAGCAGCTGTTGAACACGATTTTCACCGATATCAGACACACCAAGTGAAAGAAGCTCCTCAAACTCCTCGTCTGTCGCATATTTCACGGCAGCGATCAATGTAGTCTGCCCCTCGCGACCTACAGCAGACTCTGCCGCACCAAGTGCGGCGCGCACAGCCATCAGATTTTTCTCAATATATCTGTCACTCATAAAGCCTTACCCTCGTACACACGGCGCAGCGTTACCAGAATCCATTCGCCCTTGACAAGCGCTCCCTCGCCCCCATCAGACAAGACCAGACAGTAACCGTTTTCCATATAAACGGGTGCAATGGCACGCCAGGACGCCCGCCCATTCTCGCGCACAAATACGCCGCAAACACCGTTTTGCTCGGTCAACGCCGCCATCGGCACGGAAAGCCCCTCTCTTGCACCGTAGCAAATAGAAATCTGCTGCCGTCTTTCAAAACGTGCAGGCGGCATACCGTCACCTGCAAAAACAAGCAAGCAATTTCCGTCCGCGTCGGGGGTGCTGATGCGGACAAGTGCCAGCGAGCGCGCCTCACCCGTGCTTGCAAAGCAGGCAGGATAGGTCGCACCGACAGTCAGACACGCAGCCTCCTCCTCGGTAACCTCTACGGCAATCCGCCATGCATTTGTAATCACAATACGGCCGATTGCAGCCGACCTGTCCTGTGGCGAGGCAAGCAGTGCGGCCAGCGCTCCCACCGTAAGCGTATCGGTCGCAGCCAGCGTCATATTTTCCTCAAAGCCGTCGGTTTCCCGACAAAAGAGGCCTGCTGCCGTAGCCGTCACAGCGTCGCTTGCATCACGGTCATTTTTAATCAGCTCCTCAAACTCGGCATAAAGCGCGGCGATCCTACTCTCGCGCGCATCGGCGCTCTCACCCTGCGCTGCAAAGAGCGACAGCGCATCGGTAAGTGTATTGATCTCAGGCGCCGCTGCCTGTACTGCACATGCGGAAAGCTTTTGCATCAGGGCGAAATACGCCGCATGATAATCAGGCGTCACTCCGCTATCAAATGCCTGCAAGCGCGCAATTTCCTGCATAATTTCATTTGCACGCTCGCGCGTGCCTGCGCCCGCCCCGTCAGCATAAACCACAGCAAGCGTTTCCCCCGCCTGTACCAAGGCTTGGTCCGCAACACGGTAATCAATCGGCCCCTGATCAATGCTTTCTACAATGGCAGCATCATAAAACACATAGCCGACCTTATCCATATACAGCGGCACGGTTGCAACCCGTGCCTCCTCGTATTGCAGTGCATCAGCTGTGCGGGAAATCTCAGCTGCAAGGATACCGACGAGCAGTGCAGACAGCACAAAAATCGCAATCAGCTGCAACGCCAGCTGCCATTTGCTCCGCCCATTCTTTTTCTGACCTGCCACGGCATCCTCCCTTCCGCGCGCAGTCACACGCGCGTAATAAAAAACAAATTTGTGATGATATATTATATCATATTATTGTGCATTTGAAATAATATTCAGCGCATTGTTTACAATTTCTTCAAATTTTCGCAGTTTTCCGTCTATATCCATCACAAGCGGTATGGCATAATCCTTAGCCGAAAACCACGTAATCTGCCGCTTGGCATACCGTCTTGTTGCCTGCTTCAGCGCATCTACCGCAACGGGCAGCTCACATTCCCCGTGCAAATAAGGCAGAATCTCCTTATAGCCAATCGCCGCCGCTGCGGTGCGCGATACGGCAAAAACACCGCGCGCATCAAGTGCGGCGGCTTCCTCCACCAGGCCCTCGGCAAGCATTGCATCGACGCGCTCCTCAATACGGCGATACAGCAGCTGCCTGTCAGTATAGGTGAGATAAATCACGGTAGCACCGTATTTCAAGGGCTGTTCACGGGAACGGCGATCCCATTCGGTTTTCGTCACCCCCGTCAGCTCATACATTTCAAGCGCACGAATCACACGGCGCAGATTGGTGGGCGGAATTGCCGCTGCGGCATCGGGATCCACTGCGGCAAGACGTGCATGCAGCTGCTGCACACCCAAGGCATCCGCCTCGGCAGCAAGCGCTGCGCGAAGCGCCTCATCCCCGCCGGGTGACTCCAGCATACCGCGCAGAAAGGCATCTAAATACAGCCCCGTCCCGCCACAAAAAACAGGCAGCTTCCCCTCGACAGAATATCACGGACTGCCTCCTCGGCCATCACCTGATAGTCCACCGCAGAAAAATCCTGCTCGGGCTCAGCCACATCCAACAGATGATAAGGCACACGGGCACGGTCTGCAGCAGTCGGCTTTGCTGTGCCGATATTCATCTCCCGATAAACCTGCATGGAGTCGCAGGAAACCACCTCGCCGCCAAGGCGCAGAGCAAGCTCCTCGGCAAGCGCCGATTTTCCGCTTGCCGTCGGCCCTACAACGGCAATAATACGCGGCCTTTTCTCCACCCGTATCCCCTCCTTTTCACAAAATAAACGTGGCCGCCCCATCGTGGGGGCGGCAAAATCAGCATAATATACCCGTCAAATAAGGCAGGCCGAGATTGATATAATCCCGCAAAATACTGTGATCCGAAAAGACAAACCACACCACTAGCACGATAATCACAACCGTGATCAGGAATTTTGCCAGCTTGCCAAGCAATCGCAGGGCAAGATAGCAGGCAAGCACCGCTACCAGCACGGCAAGCGCAGCAGTTGCAATATCCACAAAAATATCTACACTTAACATTTCTTTTTTCCTTTACATGAATTTCATAGAGTACCATTCTGCCATGATTTGAGTTTTATACAATCAGCATCGCGTCGCCAAAGCTGATGCTATACAAGACGAATTTGCTGATTAGTAGAAATCGTTCAAGACAAGGCGTAAGGGCGCGAGCGAGATGAAGCCGTAGGTAACTACGGCGATTTGAGCGAGTCGCCCGACAACGCAGTATTGCGGAATTTATACGATCAGCATCGCGTCGCCGAAGGAAAAAAAGCGATATTTTTCCTCTACCGCCATGCGGTATGCGTCAAGCACGTGCGTGCGGTCATAAAAGGCCGAAACCAGCATCACAAGCGTGCTTTCGGGCAGATGAAAATTTGTAATCAACGCATCCACTGCCTTGAATTTGTAGCCGGGATAGATAAAAATGCCTGTATCCCCCGACACGGCATGCACAATACCCTGTGCATCGGCTGCACTTTCCAGTGTACGGCAAGAGGTTGTACCGACAGCTACCACACGTCCGCCTGCGGCCCGACGGGCATTGATAAGATCCGCGCTTTCCTTGGATACCGATATGTATTCGGTATGCATCACATGCTCGTCCAGGCGATCTACCTTAACAGGGCGGAAGGTTCCAAGCCCCACGTGCAGCATCACGGGCGCAATTGCGACACCCTTGGCACGCACACGTGCAAGCAGCTCCTCGGTAAAATGCAGTCCCGCCGTGGGTGCCGCGGCAGAGCCCTCCTCGCGTGCATAAACAGTCTGATAACGCCCCTGATCCTCCAAGCGCTCGGTGATATAGGGGGGCAGCGGCATTGTGCCGATACGATGCAGAATATCATAGATATTTGCATACCGTTCACGGTCATATTCAAAGGTAATCAAACGATTTCCCTCTGCCACAATGTCAGTTACGGTGCCCACCAGCTCTCCCTCGCCAAAGACAAGGCGCGCACCTATTTTTGCGCGCTTGCCGGGCTTGACCAGCACTTCCCAGGTATCAAGAGCGCGCTGACGGAGCAGCAGCAGCTCAATCATCGCCTCTGCTCTTTCCGCAGCGTGGCCGAAAATGCGCGCGGGAATGACCTTGGAATCATTGATCACAAGAACATCACCCTCACGAAGATAGTCGACAATATCATAAAAATGCCTGTGCGTTACGGTATGTGTCGCACGGTCAAGCACCATCAGACGGGAAGCGTCGCGTGCAGGCATCGGGTGCTGTGCAATCAGCTCCGCGGGCAAATCATAATAAAAATCTGATGTAACCAATTCGGTTTTCGGTTTTTCATTCACAATGATTTCAGACATAATATTCCCTTCAGAAAAGAAAGATAAATTTCAAAAAAAGCATTGACAAGCGCACTCGCTTGTGCTAATATGTTCCTAAGACCAAATAGGTCGGAAAAACATAATATAATGATAGAGGCGCACATTGTGACCTCACACGGGCGAGGCAACCGCTGCCGTTTGCAGCCCCTGTGGGAGCGCAGCGTGCCGAAGTGGGTATCCGGCGGTCGGGTATCTGCTGGTTCACACGGTTCAGAGCTGTGGAACTGTCGTCAATGATTGATGGAGAGCTATCTGTATATGTGCGGTAAGACGCCCTTACCTTATTATAGTACAAATACAGCTGGTTTTCAACCAGTTTTTTTATTTTTCTTGTGTTTTTCCGCAAGGCCGACAAAGTCGGAGAAAGGAACATACTATGAGCAAATTGAAGCCAAGCATCTTTGAGGGTGCCGCAACCGCTATTATCACGCCCTTTCAGAACGGCGTGATGGATTTTGAAGCAATGGGACGTCACATCGACGCACAGATTGCCGACGGCATTGATGCGCTGGTCATCGCCGGAACCACGGGTGAGGCCTCTACCCTCTCCCATGAGGAGCACTGTGCATTATTATCATTTGCCGCCGAGCATGTTGCAGGTCGTGTGCCGATTATTGCGGGCACGGGCAGTAACGACACCGCCTATGGCATTGAGCTGTCGCGCTACGCCTGCGACGTCGGCTACGATGCACTGTTGATTGTAACGCCCTACTACAATAAGGCAACCCCCAAGGGCCTCATCCGCAACTTCCTGCAAACGGCAGATGCAACAAGCAAGCCCATCATTCTTTATAACGTACCCTCCCGTACGGGTGTAAATATCCCGATTTCTGTCTATCGCGAGCTTGCCAAGCACGAGCGCATTGTAGCGGTCAAGGAAGCATCTGGCAATATCTCCGCCATCGCACAGCTCTTTGCGGAGTGCGGTGATGCTTTTGATATTTACTCGGGTAATGACGACCAAATCGTTCCCATTATGTCGATGGGCGGCAAGGGTGTTATTTCCGTCGTTTCCAATATTCTGCCCCGTGAAACGCATGAGCTTTGCGCGGCCTGCCTCGCAGGTGACTTTCAGCGCGGCACCGAGATGCAACTCAAGTATCTGAAGCTCATCAATGCCCTGTTCTGCGAGGTGAACCCCGTTCCCGTCAAAACAGCGGCAGAGCTGATGGGCATTGCAAGCGGCGAGCTTCGTCTGCCCCTTTGCGAAATGGAGCCGGAAAATCGTGAAAAGCTGACGCGCATCATGCAGGACTACGGTCTGATCTAACCGTCGAAAGGAAGTTTTAAAATGCTCAATATTATGCTTTGCGGCTGTGGTGGCCGCATGGGCGCCGCCGTAGCGGCCGCCGCCGCGGCCGCAGGCGACCGCATCACCGTAGGTGTTGACATCAATCCTGCCACCGCAAGCCCCTACCCCGTTTTTACTTCGCCTGACGAGTTTGACGGAAAGGTGGACGTTATCATTGATTTCTCGCACCATTCCGCGCTAAATGGGTTGCTTTCTTATGCCGAGCGTACCGCCACCCCCATCATTGTCTGCACCACGGGCCACTCCCAGGAGGAGCTTGCCTTGATGAAGGATGCCGCCACACGTGTACCCGTTTTCTTTTCACGCAATATGTCCCTCGGCATCAATCTCCTGCTGGCGCTTTGCCGCCGCGCCGCCGCAACGCTTGGTACGGATTTTGACGTTGAGATCATCGAAAAGCATCATAATAAAAAGCTGGATGCCCCCAGCGGCACCGCACTTATGCTGGCAGATGCTGTGGCTCAGGCAGACGACGCCGCGCATCCCTATGTGTACGAGCGGGCCAGCGAGCGCCGCGCGCGTGCACGCGGTGAAATCGGCATTTCCGCCATACGCGGCGGCACCATCGTCGGCGAGCATGAGGTTTTGTTCTGCGGCAAGGACGAGGTCATTACGCTTGCACACAGCGCCACCTCACGCGAGGTGTTTGCAACGGGTGCCATGCGCGCCGCCCACTTTATGGTCGGTCGACAGGCAGGCCTTTACAATATGGATGACGTCATTCAGGCACTCTGAAAAAAGGAGCACACCTTGGGTGTGCTCCTTTTTTCTTCACTTATGTGTTCATTTTCTGAAATTTCGCGTTGTTCTTGACTATCGGTGGCTATTATATTATAATATTCTCAAAAAACAGAAAGAACGAGGTGCCTTTATGCCTTCCAAAAAAAGAAAAAGAAGATCCCTGCGCCTACGCATTTTGCTGATTGTCATGTCAGTATTACTTGCAGGCTCGCTGGTGACCACAATCGTTCTGCTTGCGAAAAGAAAGCCAAAGGGCACGCTGGCAGAGGCTGCTGTGGTGCGCGCCTCGCTTTCCAGCAGCATCTCCTCAACGGGTATTGTGCAGGAGCTTGAATTCCAAACCGATATTCCCCTTGCCGCACTGACAGTAGAAAATGCAGAAACACTCACTGAGATTCTGGAAAATGACTACACCGTCAACCTGATTACCTTTTTAAGCGAAGGCAGCCAGGGGCCATTCTTATACCGTGTCACATGGGTGTCCGAGAAGCTTCTTGGTAAAAAAACCGATTTTTCCACGGCAGATGAAAATGAAGCCATTATCAAGCTGGCCCCCGCATATTTTGACTGGGCAAAGGCACCCGCCGCCTTTGAAAAAGCCGTACCCGACGGCACGACCGATGCCACAAGCGTCAAGGAATATGTGCTGTTTTTGTTGCTGCGCGAGGGCGTTTCCAATATCGATCCTGCTGTATTCCCCGATGAATTCTGGCTTATTGACGAAAACAAGACCGTCACAATCGATACGGCGCACATTAGCAATATGATTCTGGCCGAGCTGGAGCATCTTGATAAAATCACCTTCACCCTCTCCAATCTGACCTGGGCAGCAGGTGATATTCTGGTGCTTGACAACAGCCTGTTCACCATTACGTACAGTGAGCTGTTTGCAAGCTTTACCCTGAGCGAATACGACGTCCCCACCATTCACGCGCGCCTGCAAAACGACGAGCGCGTATACGCCTCTGTCAGCATCAACGCCCTGACGGGACGTGAGCTGATTGCCGATATCGTCAAAATTGAATCGGGAAAGTCTGCCTCCGGCATTTCCTATTTCACACTCTTTGGCAGACTGGTTTTCCCCGAAATCATCACAGATGATAACGGCGCCGAAAAGGGGGACTACACCTATTACGATGAGTTCCTCACCGACAGCACCGTTACCTATCTTGGCATTGATATTAAGGATAATATTCGGGAGAGTGAAATTCTTGCCGGCTACTCTGTCACCGTTTCCGCACAAAAGGCGGTGGTGGAAAACACCCTGATCATACCCACCAAATGTATCTATTACGACGACGCCAAGCACCCCTATGTCACCGTCGTTGACAGCGAGGGCAAGGAAAAACGCGTGTATATCAAAATCACACTTTCCACCGGCACTGATGCCGCCGTAACAGCGGCCGATGGCTATACGCTGAACGAGGGTGACGTTCTGCGTTATATCGCCGATGCCACGCTGATTGGTTCTCTGTTCTGATGCAGGCACAAGCACATCTGCTCGATTTACAGGGCATCACCAAAACCTATCACATGGGCGATGTAGAATTTCCTGTGCTGCACGGCATCACCTTTTCCGTCGATGCAGGAGAATTCGTATCCGTTCTCGGCCCTTCAGGCTCAGGCAAATCCACTCTGATGAATATTATCGGCTGCCTTGACACGGCTGATGGCGGCACCTACACCATCGGACACCACGCAGTCACGGGATTATCCGAACGGGAAATGGCCGGGCTTCGCAACCGTGATATTGGCTTCGTATTTCAAAGCTTTCAGCTTCTGCCCCGTATTTCTGCCCTTGAAAACGTCATGCTCCCTCTCATTTATGCAAAGGTTCCCCGTAAAGCACGCATTGCACGTGCCATGGCAGAGCTTGCCCGTGTAGGACTTGCCGATAAGGCAAACAATCTTCCCCGTCAGCTCTCAGGCGGTCAACAGCAGCGCGTAGCGATTGCACGTGCCCTTGTGACGCGCCCCCGTATTATTCTCGCAGACGAGCCGACGGGTGCGCTTGACCGCGCCACGGGTACACAAATTATGGATATATTCCGTTCACTGAACGCAGAAGGCATTACCATTGTGATGATTACACACGACCATAAGGTCGCCTCCTATGCCTCCCGTGTAGTGCATATCCTGGACGGACGGATTTACAGTGCCGAGGAATACGCGGCTCTCGAATCCGGGGAAGGAGGTGCCTGATGTTTTTTCTCAGCACCGTTCGTATGAGCTTTGCCAATCTGCGCGCCAATGCTATGCGTACCTTCCTCACCATGCTGGGTGTCATTATCGGCATCACCTCCATCATCGCACTGCTTGCAATCGGCCAGGGAGTGACCGATTCAGTCATCGACCAACTGGCAGGTCTTGGCGGCAACCGTGCAACGGTTGCCATTCAGAACAATACAGTAAAACAAGGCTTTACGGAAAATGAGCTTGCCCAGTTTGCCGCGCTGGACGGTGTGGAGGGCGTTGCCCCCATTCTGTCAACCAGCCGCGTGATTACCCTGCTGCCTGAATCCACAAGCAGCAAATTTGACGGCCCACACAGTGGGGGACGCCGCGTGATGGGCGTAAATGACTTTTATTTCTCCACCTACACCAAAAATGCAGGTATGCTCTACGGCCGCAGCATTTCAGCAGACGACGTCCACTTCCGCACCAACGTCTGCGTGCTCGGCTACGAGCTATGGCAACGTCTGTACGGCAATTACTGCCCTGTCGGCGAAACGATACTTGTGCAAAATACGCCCTTCACCATCGTCGGCATCATGAATCAGCTGGTTGGCATAGACGTATCGGGCAACAATGCCGTTATCGTTCCCTATACCACCGCATCTCAAGTGCTTGAAATGGGGCTTCCCGCCAGCTTTGACGTCGTAATCAGCTCCTCGCGTAAAGCAGACGAGGTCATTGAAGCCGTGAAAAATCTTTGTGCAAGACTCGTCGGCTCCTCCGCAAGCCGCGATATGTATGAGGTTGTCAATCAAGAGGAAATCCTTGATATGGTGCTGACCATTACCGATCTCGTGCTGGGTATGCTCGGCGGTATCGCCGTCATCGCACTGATCGTGGGTGGCATCGGCATCATGAACATGATGCTGGTCACCGTATCCGAGCGCACGGCGGAAATCGGTCTGCGTAAAGCGCTGGGTGCGCGGCCTGCTGTGATTCTGCTGCAATTTTTGATTGAGGCTATCATCATCAGCCTGTTTGGCGGCATCATTGGCATCGCATTAGGCTTCGGCGCCTCCTACGTTGCTTCGATTCTGATCGGATATACCTTCAAATTTAATCCGTTGATTGCGATGCTGGCTCTGCTCTTTTCACTTGCCGTTGGTGCAATTTTCGGACTTCTCCCCGCACGGCGCGCGGCAAAAATGAACCCCATTGAGGCACTTCGTGCCGCATAGCATCAAGAAAACGGTGTGAGAACAAATTGTTCTCGCACCGTTTTTCATCTGTCAACGGGAATGAAGCTGTCAAAAATCGGAATGTGTCCTGCCCCCAAAAAACGGCTGTACTCCTCCTTGCTTTTCATGGTAAACACGAAGGATGCCGCACCGAAAAGCCTCAATCCTACGCGAAGGG
>JAZOSC010000086.1:0-6552 GCA_045656925.1 Eubacteriales bacterium
TGCCGCCATTAACGGTGCCGCGGAATGGGCGAGGTTCCATGCGGACTGTCGAGGACGCCAGTCCCTACAGGAATGGTTCAAACACCCTGAAATAATGCGTTACATCACCTCTACGCGCAGGGTGCCGCCTTTGACGGTGACGCCGAATGGGCGATGTTACATGCGGACTGTCGAGGACGCCAGTCCCTACAGGAATGGTTCAAACACCCTGAAATAATGCGTTACATCGCCTCTACGCGCAGGGTGCCGCCTTTGACGGTGACGCTGGCGTGGGTGATGCTTCTCTCGTGGTCGGCGATGATCTTCTCGGCGAGGGCGTCCTCCACGTGGGTGCGGATATAGCGGCGCATATTGCGCGCGCCGTATTTTTGAGAATAGGAGCCTTTGGCAATCAGGGCAAGGGCCGCGTCGCTGTACGTGAGCTTGATATGGCGCTCGGCAAGGGTATCACGCAGCTCACCCATCTGAATGGCGGCGATTTTCTGGAAATCCTGCTCGGTAAGAGAGTTAAAGGTAATAATCTCGTCAATGCGGTTGATAAATTCGGGGCGCAGGAAGGTTGCAAGCGCCTTTTCGGTGCGTGCATCGGCGGCGGTGCTTTCATTTGACATAAAGCCCGCAAGTGCGCCCGCCTTATCCGAGCCTGCGTTGGTGGTCATCACCAGCACGGTGTTTTCAAAATTAACGGTTTTGCCGCGTGCATCGGTAATGCGGCCGTCATCAAGAATCTGCAACAGAATATTCAGCACGTCGGGGTGCGCCTTTTCAATCTCGTCAAACAGCACCACGGAATAGGGACGACGGCGGATTTTCTCGGTTAACTGCCCTGCCTCGTCGTAGCCGACGTATCCGGGGGGTGCGCCGATGATACGGGAAACCGAGTGCTTTTCCATAAACTCCGACATATCGAGGCGAATCAGGGTTTCGGGACTGTCAAAGAGGTCGGCGGCAAGTGCCTTGACGAGCTCGGTTTTACCAACGCCCGTGGGGCCTGCAAAGATGAAGGACACAGGCTTGCGCTTGGCACTCACACCTGCGCGGTTACGCTTGATGGCGCGCGCCACGGCAAGAACGGCGTGGTCCTGCCCGATGATATGGGCAGAAAGCCTTGCGGCAAGACCGTCAATGCGTGCAAACTCATTCTCGCTGATATTGGCGGCAGGCACACCCGTCCAGATTTCAATGACCTGTGCTAGCTCCTGCTCCGTCATCACAATCTGCCCAAGCTGCGGCTCAATGGCGGCAAGTCGCTCTGACAGCTGCAGCTCCTTTGCCTTGACGCGGGCAAGTGCCTCAAAGTGGCGCTTTTCCGCCTGCTCGTCGGCGGGTGCTTCGGCCTCGATAGCCTCTCGCTCCTCTTTTACCATTAACATTTGTTCTTTTATCTCATAACTCTCGTTTAAAACAGAGGAGTTAAGCGAGAGGTTAGCGGCGGCCTCATCCAGCAGGTCAATCGCCTTATCGGGCAGGTATCTATCGGTAATATAGCGCTCGGAAAGCACCACGGCGCGGCGCAGGAGTGCTTCGGGTATCACGACGCCGTGGAAGGCCTCGTAATAATGCTTGATGCCCTGCAGCATCTCCACGGTATCCCCGATCGATGGCTCATTTACCGTCACGGGCTGGAAGCGTCTTTCCAGGGCCGAATCCTTTTCAATATACTTGCGATATTCGTTCAGGGTGGTGGCGCCGATAATCTGCACCTCACCGCGGGAAAGGGCGGGCTTTAACATATTGGCGGCGTTCACACTGCCCTCGCCATCACCCGTACCGACGATATTATGCACCTCATCAATCACAAGAATGATATTCCCTGCTTGCTTGACCTCGCCAAGCAGCCCCAGAATACGCGACTCAAATTGACCGCGGAACTGCGTGCCCGCAACAAGTGCTGTCATATCGACCAGCCAGACCTCCTTGCCGCGGAGCTTATAAGGCACGTTGCCGTCGGCAATGCGCTGGGCAAGTGCCTCGGCAATCGCGGTTTTACCGACACCCGGCTCACCAATCAGGCAGGGATTGTTTTTCTGCCTGCGGCAAAGAATCTGTATCACACGCGCAAGCTCGCGCTCACGCCCGACAATGCGGTCAAGCCCACCCGCCTTCGCGCGTGCGGTCAGGTTGCGGCAGTAGGTATCAAGAAACTTGCGCTTCCCCTCATTAGGCTTCCCCTTGCTCTTTTTCTTTTTGCCATCGCCCTCGGCGGCACCCTCCTCGGCACTCTTGGGCGTCATATCGCCAAACAGACCGCTTTCGCGGAAGATTTTGGGGAAATCAATGGCGGGCGCACCGCCATCCTCGTTATCATCACCCGCACTCGGCAGATTGCCGCCCGACAACAGCTCGGAAAGCTCGCTCTCCATACCCTCAATCTGCTCAGGGGTAAGGCCCAGCTTGCCCATCACGTTGCCCAGCATATCGCCCGTGGGCATACCAAGCTCAGAGGCGCATTTCATACAAAGCCCCTCGGTTTTTCTCTCGCCGTTTTCCACCTTGGTGACGAAAACGGTTGCCACACGCTTGTGGCATCTTGCACACATTACCATATTATATAAACCCTCCCAGGGTGTTTTCGAAGATTTTATTCTGCCGTCAACGGCAGTCCCATCGCGGGATAGAGGATACGGGCGGTCTTACTGTCGGTAGCGGTGACACCAAGATAGCCCGTTGGCACGGTTTGCGTCAAAGCAAGCGCTCCGTTTTTCGCCAGCAGCACGGTGGCGGTATCTCCCGACAGCACGTAAGCGTAGTTTTCTCCAAGTGCCACGGCCGAAACCTCTGCGGCAAACGGCACACGCGCACGCACTCTGCCGCGTCTGCCCACGGTCAGCACGGTGCTCGCACCTGTCAGCGCATCCTCAAGCAGTGCCACGCAAGCACCCTCCTTACCGATATCGTAAGCGGTGGGGGTAGCACCTGCAAAATCAACGGTATCAAGGGCCTTACCCATCGTCGTTACCGTATAAAGCCCCTTGGTGGTCAGTACGGAAAGCACGCCGCTTCCCGTAAATTCTGCGGCAAGCGGAAAGCCCTCAAAAAGCACGCTCGCACGTGCCTCACCTTCACCGAAGGTTACAAAATCAACCTGTGCGCCCGCTGCCGTCGCACCCACGAGTGCCAGTGTGCGCCCGTCATCCGACAGGGGGGCCGCCACGGTCGCAGACGCGCGGCCAAAGCTGTGGGTATGGCGGAAGCCCGCATCAAAAAGCTCCACGGTGGAAAGCGAGGTGTCGCTTGCCACAATGAGGGAGAAGCAGCCCGCATCGGACAGCCCCACACCGAGAATTGCCGCCCCACTCTCCCCTTCGTAAAGCAGATCGTGGGCATTGAAGACAAGGAAGGTGGTGCTGCCGAAATCAAAGACAATCAGGTAATCGCGCGAAGCGACCGCACGCGGTGCAGACATCGGCTTATCAAGCGCCAAGGAAAGCAGCAGCGCGCCGTCCGATGCGTAAATTTTCACCCCGCGGCTGCTTGCCACAGCGACACCGCCGCGATAGGCGGTCACAAAGGCACCCTCACCGCCATAATCGTAGTAGAGGGGCTTTGTCTGTCCGCCCACCTGTGCAGGCAGGCCCTTCAGATCCTGACCGAAATAATATAAATTAAGAGGAGAAAACGCGTGATAATTGAGCGCGGTAAACACGATAATAAAGGTCAAAAGCAAAAGCAGCAGCACACGGGAGCATGCGCCCAGCCTGCGCGCATTTCTGCCCCAATAGCCAGGCTTATCCGCGGCAGTGGGTACAAGCGCACCACTCTCTTTGGGGACAAGTGCAGCAGGCTCTCTCTTTTTTTCGTCCATCGTATTCCCTCCTTTTTACAGATTGCATATCAAGGCTCCGTGCCGTAAAGGACGCGGTTCAGATAAAGGCCGTCGGCAGGGGCGGTTGCACCAAACGCCGCGCGCCGACGGGCAGCAATCAGAGCACCGACCTCATCGGGCGTATATTTTCCCTGTGCTACGCTGACCAGTACACCCGTCATCACGCGTACCATATGGTAAAGAAAGCCGTCGCCGCGCACGCGGAAGGAAATCATATCCCCCTCACGCGTGACCGACGCGGCAAAAACGGTACGCACGGGATCCTTTTCATCGGGATCTCCGTCACGGAGTGCCGAAAAATCCTTCGTGCCGACAAATGCTGCCGCCGCCTCGTTCATCAGGGCAAGCGCACCATCATCTATATGGCGCGGAATATGCCACGCGCGCGAGGCGAGAAAGGGATCGCGCAGCGGTGCGTTATAAATGAGATACTCGTATTCCTTTGATACCACGCCGTAGCGCGCGTGAAAATCATCGGGGACAAGGGCGGCGTGATGCACCGCAATATCAGCGGGCAAGGCGCAGTTAAAAATCTGCGGTATACGCGCTACGGGAATCGACGTTTCCAAACAATTCTTCCCCTTTGCCGCCACGGTGGCGCAAAAATCCCTCGCATGCACACCGCTGTCTGTACGGCTACACCCCACAATATCACAGGGATGCCCAAAGACGGCCTCCGCCGCCTCGTTCAGTCTTTGCTGCACCGTCACACCGTTCGGCTGTACCTGATAGCCGCAGTAAGCGGTGCCGAGATAGGAAATTCTCAAAAAAATCTTCATGATAAAGCCTCACAGCGCAAAGCCGTAGCGATTTAAAAGCACCAGGCCCACGCCCAGCGCAAGCATCGGGAGAAGTGCTGCAACATCATACCACTTCAGACTGCGATTACGCATCTTGGTTCTGCCGACGCCGCCACGGTAGCAGCGACACTCCATCGCCATCGCCAGCTCATCGGCACGGCGGAAGGACGAAATAATAAGAGGAATCAGAATCGGTACAAGCGCCTTGGCGCGCCTGATCAGCCCACCGCTTGAAAAATCCACGCCGCGGGCGCGCTGTGCGCTCATGATCTTATAGGTTTCCTCAGAAAGCGTGGGGATAAAGCGCAGCGCAATGCTCATCATCATCGCAAACTCATGCACGGGCAAGCGCAGAACGCGCAAGGGTGCAAGCAGGCTCTCGATGGCATCGGTCAGGGCAATCGGCGTGGTGGTATAGGTTAAAAACAGGCTTGTGCCGAAGATCAGCACCATAATACGCACCAGCATAAAGACGGCACTGTAAATGCTCTCCACGTAAATATGAAGCACCCACCACGACCAGACAAGCGTTTCACCACCTGTAAAAAAGAGGTTGAGCAGCGCGGTAAAGGTCATGACAAAGAGCAAGGGACGAATCGAGCGCAGGACGATGCGCGGCGGAATTCTTGACAGTGCCATCAGCAAAATTGCCGAGGCAAGCAGCACCCCGAAGGACACGGCACTTTTGCAAAGGAAGGCCGCCACGATATAAAAAACAGATAATAGCACCTTTACGCGCGCATCAAGCGCGTGCAAGGGTGAGTGGGCAGGATAGTACTGCCCAAACGCAATATTCTTCATTCAGACCGTAATCCTTTTCCAAAAAGCTCTGTGAGCGCGGCGATTGCCGCATCCACGGTATAAATCGATGCAGGCAGCGTAACGCCTGCGTTTTTCAAAAGAAGCGCAAGATGGGTAATCTGCGGCACGTCAAGCCCCACCTCTGCAAGCGTATCCGCATGGGCAAACACCTCGTCACGCGAGCCTGCAAGCACCACCCTTGCATGCGCCATCACGATAATATCGTCGCAATAGGCCGCCATATCCTCCATGCTGTGACTGACGATGATAACGGTTGCACCCGTTTCGCGCCCGTAGGTACGGATACCCTCTAAAATGGCATCGCGGCCGCGCGGATCAAGCCCTGCCGCAGGCTCGTCAAGCACCAGCACCTCGGGACGCATGGCAAGCACGCCCGCAATTGCGGCGCGGCGGCGCTGCCCGCCCGAAAGGTCAAAGGGAGATTTGGCAAGCACGTCGGGTGCAAGCCCCACAAAGCGGGCCGCCTCCTGCACGCGCACGCGGATTTCCCCCTCATCAAGCCCCATATTGCGGGGGCCGAAGGCGATATCCTCGCCAATCGTTTCCTCAAACAGCTGATATTCGGGATACTGCATGACAAGCCCGACACGGAAGCGCACGTCACGCAGCCTTTTCTTGTTCTTTTTATCCCAGATGTCCTCTCCGTCAAGCAGCACACGCCCTGCGGTGGGGCGCTCCAATCCGTTGAAAAGCTGTACCATCGTGGATTTGCCAGAGCCTGTGTGACCGATAATGCCCGTCACACTTCCCTCGCGCACCGAAAGCGTCACATCATCCAGTGCCTTGATTTCAAAGGGCGTCCCCTGACCGTAGGTATAGGAAACGTTTTCAAGCCTCAGCGTTGCCATGCTTGCCTCCCTTCAGTGCCGACAGAATGAGCGCGGCACATTCCTCAACCGTTACGGGGTCGCCTGTAAGCGGCACGCCCGCTTCGCGCAGCGCATGCACCAGCGAGGTGCATTGCGGCACGTCAAGCCCCGCAAGACGAAGCACGTCAGGTGCGGCAAAGACCTCGCGCGGAGTGCCGTCCATCAGAATTTTACCGTCGTCAAGCACGATCACACGGTCGGCACGCGCCGCCTCGTTCATATAGTGGGTTATCGT
>JAZOSC010000087.1:0-12982 GCA_045656925.1 Eubacteriales bacterium
GTCAGCTCAAGCGATACAGGCACGCTGGTGGGATAGACGGAAAGGGAGAAATAGCTGTTGCCGACGTTGCCTGTTTTGAGAATGGAGGCAGCCTCATCAATGCTGTCAAACATGCCGCCCGCACAGCCCGCAATAATACCCTGATCAGCCATCACGCGACCGTCGGGGCGCACCTTGCTGACGAGGTCAAGCGACGTCTTTGCACCGAACTTTTCGGCGGCCTCGCGCTCCACCTCGGCAAGCAGCTCTCTTGCGTGCTCGTTGAAATAATGAATGGTAAAGGCCTTCGAGGGGTGGAAGGGCAAGGCGATCATGGATTCCATCTGTGAAAGGTCAATTTCAACCATGCGGTCGTAGTAGGCAACGCGTCCGGGCTTCAATTCGCGGTAATCGTCGGGGCGGCCGTGCGCGCGGTAGTGCGCGGCAACCACCTCGTCGGTTTCCCAGATAGAGGATAAGCAGGTCGTTTCGGTGGTCATGACGTCAATACCGTTGCGGAAGTCGATGGGCAGCTCGGCTACACCGGGGCCGACGAACTCTAACACGCGATTCTTGACAAAGCCCGAGGCAAAGGTGGCGCCCACCAGTGCAATTGCTACGTCGTGCGGGCCGATACCCTTTTTCGGCTTGCCGGTCAGGTAAACCAGCACAACCTCGGGGCAGTTGATGTCGTAGGTGTTTTTGAGTAATTGCTTGACCAGCTCGGGGCCGCCCTCGCCCACTGCCATGGTGCCGAGCGCGCCGTAGCGCGTGTGGCTGTCAGAGCCAAGAATCATCGCGCCGCACTTTGCCATTTCCTCACGTGCAAAGGAGTGAATCACACTCTGGTTGGCAGGCACGTAAATGCCGCCGTATTTTTTTGCGGCGGAAAGGCCGAAAACGTGGTCGTCCTCATTGATGGTGCCGCCAACGGCGCAAAGCGAGTTGTGACAGTTGGTCATGGCGTAGGGCATAGGGAATTCCTGAAGGCCGCTGGCACGCGCCGTCTGAATGATGCCTACATATGTAATATCGTGCGAGAGCATCGCATCAAAGCGGATTTTCAGCTGCTCTGCCGAGTTCGAGATATTGTGTGCCTGCAGAATGGAATAAGCAATCGTATTTTTTCGCGCCTCGGCAGGGGAAAGGTCGGCAGTCTTTGCAACCTTACCGTCAACGAGATATACGCCGTGTTCGGTGAGTTTAACCATGGAATAAGGCCCTCCTTATGTACAATAGATATATTATAAAGCATTTAAAATGTAAAGTCAAGAAAAGCATTGATTTTTTTGCATAAAAAAAGAAAATCCGAAAAGGAGATTGTATGACATGCGCGTTTTAGACAAGCAGATGCATGAAAACAGGTGGCTGATTGTTAAAAATCACAAATATCAAAAAATGGCAAAAAACATCTTGACAAATTCGGCCCACCAGGGGTATAATTCTTTTAGTTAGTCAACACTAACATTTGCGGCAAGGCCGCGGCTAACATATAACGAGTGTAGGGAAGGAGTAATCATGAAAACATTGAGAGATGCTGCCATCGGTAGCACCGTCAAGGTTGTCAAGCTGCACGGAGAGGGTGCTGTCAGGCGCCGTATTATGGATATGGGGCTGACAAAGGGCGTTTCGGTTACGGTGCGTAAGCTGGCACCCTTGGGAGATCCTATGGAGCTGACTGTTCGTGGCTACGAGCTATCGTTGCGTAAGGCTGATGCGGCGATGATAGAGATCGAGTAACGCGTGAAATTTATTTTTTTGAACAACTTGTTAGCACACCCTAACTTTTGAAAGGACAGAAATATGGGACTTAAAATTGCATTGGCGGGGAATCCCAACAGTGGTAAAACCACGCTTTTTAATGCGCTTACCGGCTCCAACCAATTTGTTGGTAACTGGCCCGGTGTTACAGTAGAGAAGAAGGAGGGAAAGCTGAAGCGCCATGATGATGTTATCGTCACCGATCTTCCGGGCATTTATTCGCTTTCTCCTTACACGCCCGAGGAGATCGTTGCGCGCCGTTATCTGATTGAGGAGCAGCCCGATGTGATTCTCAATATCGTGGACGGTACAAATCTTGAAAGAAATCTTTACCTTACCACGCAGCTTTCTGAGATTGGAATTCCCGTCGTGGTTGCCATTAATATGATGGATATCGTGCGCAAGAACGGCGATAGAATTGATATTGAGGGGCTTTCGCGTGTGGTTGATTGCCCTGTAGTCGAAATCTCGGCCCTGAAGGGCGATGGTATTGAGCAGGCGGCTGAGCTTGCTATTCTTCTGGCAAAAAAGAAAAAGGCTGTGCGCCGTCAGTATTTTTCGGGCATTGTGGAGCATGCGCTGGCACATATTGAGGAAGCTGTCGTGCATCACCTGCCCGAGGCGCAGCAGCGCTGGTATGCGATCAAGATCTTTGAGCGCGACAGTCGCGTGATCGAAAAGCTGGCGATCTCCGCAGAGGTTCTTTCACATATTGAAAAGGATATCAATACAGTCGAGAGGGAATTTGATGACGATGCGGAGAGCATTATCATCAATGAACGCTACAATTACATCACCGTAGCGCTCAAATCCTGCTATAAGCGTAAGCATATCGGGCTTTCCGCTACTGAAAAAATTGATCGGGTAGTCACAAACAGATGGGCAGCGTTGCCGATTTTTGCGCTCATCATGTTTCTGGTTTACTTTATTTCTGTAACCACCGTCGGCACTTGGGTAACTGATTTTACCAACGATGGCTTATTTGGTGATGGCTTCCATCTCCTTGGCATCGGCTCGGGCAAGTACGAGGCGGCCGTGGAGGAGTACGCCGAGGAGTCGGTCTGGTCGGATGCGCTCACCGCTGTTGTCAAGGACGCTGCCAATGCGGGTGTTGTGGGTGCCGATGATATTCTTGCTGCTGTTGAGAAAAAGGATTTTGCTGCCTTCGAGGAGGCCTTTGGCTCTTATGGCGCGGCATTGCTTGCGTATTATGCCACAGGAGATGAGGTGTTAGACGAAGCCTTTGCTGCGGCCTTTGACGGCTATTTTGAGAATGCCCCCGATACGACAGAGTATGGCGTATGGATACCGGGTATTCCCGTGCTTTTTGAGCGTCTGCTTGACAAAATAAATGCCTCTGAGTGGGTAAAAAGTCTTGTGCTTGACGGCATCATTGGCGGTGTCGGCGCGGTGCTTGGCTTTGTGCCACAGATTCTGGTGCTGTTTTTATTCCTTGCCTTCCTTGAGGCCTGCGGTTATATGTCACGTATTGCGTTTGTGATGGATCGCATTTTTTGTAAGTTTGGTCTTTCCGGCAAGTCCTTTATTCCGCTTCTCATCGGTACGGGCTGCAGCGTTCCCGGCATTATGGCAAGCCGTACCATTGAAAACGAGCCGGACAGACGCATGACCATCATTACAACCTCCTTTGTACCGTGCGGTGCAAAGCTGCCAGTGATCGCATTGATTGCAGGCGCGCTTTTTGACGGTGCGTGGTGGGTGGCTCCCGTTGCTTATTTTATCGGTATTGTTGCGGTCATCGCGTCGGGACTGCTGCTGAAGAAGACCAGGCTCTTTGCAGGTGAGCCTGCACCCTTTGTAATGGAGCTTCCTGCTTATCATATGCCGACCTTCTCCAACATCATGCGCTCCATGTGGGATCGCGGCTGGGCTTTCATCAAAAAGGCGGGCACCATTATTCTTGCCTCCACCATTGTGATCTGGGTGCTTTCTCATCTTGGGTTTGTTGATGGCAGCTTTGCCTTTGGGCTTGAAATGGAGCTGGGTGACAGCTTGCTCGGCTACTTTGGCAAGGGTGTGAAATGGATTTTTGCCCCCCTTGGCTTTGCTACCATTGAAACGGCTGTTGCAACCTTTATGGGGCTTGTTGCCAAGGAGGAAATCGTTGCCGTGCTTGGTGTGCTCGATTTCCTTGATATGAGTCAGCTCGCAGGCTTCTCCTTCCTTGTGTTCAATTTGCTGTGCGCGCCCTGCTTTGCCGCCATGGGAGCCATCAAGCGTGAGATGAACAGTGCCAGATGGACTGCCTTTGCAATTCTTTATCAGTGTGGTCTTGCCTATGTCGTATCGCTGATCGTGTATCAGCTGGGTGCAATTTTTGCCCCTGATGTCAAGGTAAGCGTTGTCGGTGTAATCGTTGCTTGCCTTCTTGCCGTCGCGCTGCTTTATATGATATTCCGTCCTGTACGCAGGGCAAATCAGCCTGCGGTGACAGAGAAAGTGGCATAACGGTAGCAGTATGCGTGATTGGTTTTTGCAAAATTGGGGTAATATTCTGGTGATCGGTGTGATTGCACTTGCTGTCCTTGCGATCATTTTGGCTCGTATCCGTGCCGCAAGGCAGGGAAAAAGCACCTGCGCACATAGCTGTGCGGGATGCGCGATGCAGGGGCTTTGTCACAGCAAGCAAAATCAAGGGAAAGGCGATTAGTGCCATATTGGTATCAAAAAACGTTTTGGAGGACACATGATTAAAACTGTATTGAAGATTGAGGGCATGATGTGCCCGATGTGTGAGGCACACGTTACGGGTGCATTGCGTGGTGCTTTTGCTGTAAAAAGCGTGACAGCGTCACACAAAACGGGCATCTGCACGCTTATCAGCGAGGCAGCGTTGAATGAGGAGCGTGTTGCTGCCGTTGTCGGCGGCATGGGCTATACCGTTTTGTCGGTTACTGCCTCTGAGGAAAAAAAGCGCGGCTTGTTCGGTAAGCAGCGCAAATAAACAAAGAAAAAACGCCCTGTTATGGGGCGTTTTTTCTTGTCGAAAGCGGATTTCTTCAAAAAATAATCGAAAAAGCCTCGTCCTGCGCGTAATGTGACAAAAAATGATTGACGATTGCATCAAAGCCTGCTATAATATAGGAGTAATTTCAAAGCCTTTGAAGCAAGAAAGGGATGGATATGGGAATTCGTATCGGTATTTTTGGATATGGCAATCTCGGCCGTGGCGTGGAATCGGCGATCATGCAAAATGAGGATATGGAGCTGGCGGCTATTTTCACGCGCCGTGATCCTGCCTCCATTACGCCGCGTACGGCGCGTGCGCTTGTATTGCCTGCAGATCGCGTGCTTGAGATGAAGGACAGTATCGACGTGATGATTCTCTGTGGGGGCAGTGCCACGGACCTGCCCGAGCAAACGCCGATGCTTGCAGCACATTTCAACGTGGTCGATAGCTTTGATACGCATGCCCGTATTCCCGAGCATTTTGCAAATGTGGATCGCGCCGCAAAGGCGGGCAAACGGGTTGCCGTGATTTCGGTCGGTTGGGATCCCGGCATGTTCTCCCTGAATCGTCTGATGGCCTCAGCCATTCTGCCCGACGGCGAGGAATACACCTTCTGGGGTAAGGGTGTTAGCCAGGGGCACTCCGATGCGATTCGCCGTATAGAGGGTGTATTGGATGCCAGACAGTATACCGTCCCCGTGGAAAGCGCGCTCGAGGCGGTCCGTGCAGGTAAGGCCCCCCGACTCTCTGCTCGTGAAAAGCATACCCGTGAATGCTTTGTTGTGGCAAAGGATGGTGCAGATCTTGCTCTGATTGAAAAAACCATCAAGGAAATGCCCAATTACTTTGCGGATTATAATACCACCGTCACCTTCATTACCAAGGAGGAGCTTGACCGTGATCACGCAGGTATCCCCCACGGCGGCCGCGTTATCCGCAGCGGCCGTACAGGCATCGGTGGTGAGCAGAGCCATGTGATTGAGTATAGCCTGAAGCTGGATTCCAACCCTGAATTCACCGCATCGGTGCTGGTTGCGTATGCCCGTGCGGCCTACCGCCTGTGTGCCGAGCGCCAGAAGGGGTGCCGTACCGTTCTGGATGTGCCGCCCTCTTATATCAGCGCAATCTCCCCTGCGGAGCTGCGTAAAACCTTGCTTTGAACAGAAAAAGGGACTGCCGCGGCAGTCGCCTTTTTTTTGTGATTATGCACCGAGAATACCCTTTAAAAAGATGTAAATGCCGATGACCACGAGAATTGCACCGCCAAGAATGGTGGCCTTGCCCGAAAGCCCTGCGCCGAACTTTTTGCCGATAAACAGGCCGCCCATGCAGATGGTAAAGGTTACCGCGGCAATCAGCAGGCAGGCGACCAGCGCCTTTATCATATCGTATTCGGCAATGGTAAAGCCCACCGAGAGTGCATCAATCGAGGTAGCGATGCCTTGTACCAGAAGCGCGGTAAAGGAGAGCTTTGCCGCAGCTGCAGCACATTCGTCACAGCCCGCGCGACAGGCCTTGATGCCCTCAATCAGCATTTTGCCGCCAATTAGCGAAAGCAGTCCCAGTGCAATCCAGGGGATAAACGTGGCAAACGCCTTGAATTGCTCGGCCAGCGTATGCACGCAGAGCCAGCCGAGAAAGGGCATCAGAGCCTGGAAGACGGCAAAGGTGCCCGCAATCAGACACATACGGCGGCGGCGCATGCTGTGGTCAGCAAGACCGTTGGCAAGCGATACCGAAAAGGCGTCCATTGCAAGGCCGAGACCGAGCATCAGGTTGGTGAAAAAGAATGCAAAAGTCATGTTGTTTCTCCTTTACAAACAAAAAAGGCCCAAATGTGACAACAGGTCACATCTGAGTCTCGTAAATTAAAGCATACCAGATGCCATCGCATCATTGTGTTGATATGCTACGCCGAAGGCGCATACTACTCCCTCATAGGATTACCCAAAGATTATAGCACAAAGCCTATTTATTGTCAAGAGGTTACACGCACAAAAATACGGCGTGATTTTTGTGTAAAATGCGTGTCGTAAAATGCGTTTTTTGTGTAGTTTTTGCTTGACAAAATATACTTATATATGTTATTATATAAGAGACGTAAAAACGGTTTCTGTGACTGACGGAAGCGTGGGGCACCACGGGGGAGCAGAAATAATAGCGGGTGGCTGATACCCGCGCCGACCGTCTGGGCACACTCGTTTCACAAGGGAACAGTGTGTCTTTTTTACTTTCCTTGGAGGTAACAAGCTATGAAAAAGAAAGTCGGAATTATCATGGGTAGTGACAGCGATCTGCCTACTATGCGTAAGGCTGCAGATACGCTGGCGTCCTTTGGCGTACCCTTTGAGGTACACATTATGTCGGCCCACCGCACGCCGAACGAGGCTGCGGCGTTTGCCAAGAATGCCCGTAAGAACGGATTCGGTGCGATTATTGCGGCGGCAGGCATGGCAGCACACCTCGGCGGTGTGATGGCGGCTTATACCACCCTGCCTGTGGTCGGTGTACCCTGCAAGTCCACCAATCTTGACGGTATGGATGCGCTGCTTGCAACCGTGCAGATGCCGTCCGGTGTGCCCGTGGCAACCGTTGCGATCAACGGTGCGGTCAACGCAGCACTGCTTTGCATCGAGATGCTTGCTATTACGGATGAGGAGCTTGCAGATAAGCTGCAGGCAAAGCGTGATGCGGATGCTGCAAAGGTTTTGGAAAAGAATGCTGCCGTTGAGGCAGAATTTGCCGCCTTCGGCCAAGCTTGAGAGGTAGAAGATGGGCGGTTTTTTTGGCGTTGTTGCGCGTGAAAACGCGCTGATTGATGCGTTCTTCGGCACAGACTACCACACTCACCTCGGCACCGCGCGCGCGGGCATGGCCGCATGGGATAAGGAGCTTGGGCTGCAGCGCGAGATTCACAATATTCAGAATTCACCCTTCCGCACCAAGTTTGAGCACGTGTTTGAGGAGATGAAGGGTAGCTCGGCCTTTGGCTGTATCAGTGATGGCGAGCCGCAGCCCTTGCTCATTCGCTCTCATCACGGCACCTATGCGCTTTGTAATATCGGTCGCATCAGCAATGCAGATGCGCTGATTGAGCGGTATTTCAAGGAAAGCGGCGGTCACTTTGATGCTATGACGGGCGGTGCGGTCAACCCCACCGAGCTGATTGCGGCACTTATTGACCAGAAGAAGGATCTTGTAGAGGGTATTCGCTTTGCACAAAGCGTGGTTGAGGGAACCACCACTATTCTGATTCTGCGCGACGGCGGCAGCATGATTGCCGCGCGCGATAAGCTCGGCCGCCTGCCCGTGCAGGTTGGCAAGGGAGAGGACGCTTATTGTGTAACCTTTGAGTCCTTTGCGGCAGGTAAGCTTGGCTATCAGATCATCAAGGAGCTTGGCCCCGGCGAAATTGTGGAAATTACAAGGGAGGGCGTCCGCCAGCTTGTTGCCCCCGGCAAGGAGATGAAAATCTGCTCCTTCCTCTGGGCGTACTACGGCTACTCCACCTCAACCTACGAGGGCGTTAATGTAGAGGTGATGCGTTATCGAAACGGCGCGATTATGGCGGAGAACGACCGTGTCGAGGGCAAGCTGCCGAAGCTTGATTCGGTTGCGGGTATGCCTGATTCCGGCACACCGCACGCCATTGGCTACGCCAATCAAAGCGGCATTCCGTTTGCAAGGCCCTATCTGAAATACACGCCGAGCTGGGCGCGTAGCTTCACCCCCACCAAGCAGGTGGAGCGAAACCGCATTGCCAAGATGAAGCAGATTCCCGTACGCGAGCTGATTGACGGCAAGGAGCTGATGTTTGTCGATGACTCTATCGTGCGCGGCACACAGCTGAAGAGCACCGTGGATTTTCTTTTTGATAGCGGTGCCAGGTCGGTGCATATGCGCTCGGCTTGTCCGCCTATTATGTACCGTTGTAAATATCTGAATTTCACCAGTGCCAAAAATGATATGGAGCTTCTGGCTCGCCGTATTATTGTGGAGCTGGAGGGTGAGGAGGGTGCCAAATATATTGAGGAGTACAGTGACGGCACCACCGAGCGCGGACGCAGGCTTCGTCAGGTTATTTGCGAGAAGATGCATTTCGACTCGCTTGAATTTCAATCACTTGAGGGCATTATTAAGGCAATCGGCCTTGAGCCCTGCAAGCTATGCACATATTGCTGGAATGGAAAGGAAGACTAATTATGCACAATCAATCTAAATCTGAAAGCTACGCAGCGGCTGGCGTTGATATCACCGCGGGCTACCGCGCCGTTGAACTGATGAAAAAGCACATCAAGCGCACGAGAAATGAGGGCTGCCTTGATGATGTGGGCGGCTTTGGCGGCTGTTTTGGCCTGAATGTTGCAGGCATGGAGGAGCCGGTGCTCGTTTCAGGCACGGATGGCTGCGGCACCAAGGTTAAGCTTGCCATTCTGATGGATAAGCACGATACCATCGGTATTGATGCCGTTGCAATGTGTGTAAACGACATCATTTGCGTCGGTGCAAAGCCTTTGTTTTTCCTTGATTATATTGCCTGCGGTAAAAACTTCCCCGAGAAGATTGCAACCATCGTCGGCGGTGTTGCCGAGGGCTGTGTGCAGTCGGGTGCTGCCCTGATCGGCGGTGAAACTGCAGAGCATCCCGGCCTGATGCCTGCCGAGGATTATGATATCGGCGGCTTTGCCGTGGGTGTCGTGGATAAAAAGAAGATTCTCAAAAACGAGAGAATGGAGGAGGGCGACGTTGTGATTGCCCTGGCATCCTCGGGCATTCACTCAAATGGCTTTTCGCTGATTCGCAAGGTGTTCCGTATTGATGAAAACCCTGCCGAGATTTATGAGCCCTGTGCGGCACTTGGCGGTAAGACGATTGCGGAAACTCTGCTTACGCCTACCAAAATTTATGTTAAGTCTGTTCTTGCACTGCTTGAGCAGGTTGACGTGAAGGGCATTTCCCATATCACGGGCGGCGGCTTTTATGAGAATATTCCGCGCAGCATTCCCGACGGCCTGTGCGCCATGATTGATAAGAGTGCGGTGCGTGTGCTGCCTATTTTCGACCTGATTGCAAAGACGGGCAATATTCCCGAGCGCGACATGTTCAACACCTACAACATGGGCGTTGGCATGAGCATCGTGGTGCCTGCTGCCGAAGCGGATAAGGCACTTGAGATTCTTTCGGCAAACGGGGAGGATGCGTACCTCATCGGTAAGATCGTCAAGGGCGAGGATAAGGTGGTTCTTGCATGAAGCAGGCAAATATCGCCGTGCTGGTATCGGGGGGCGGCACCAATCTGCAGGCCCTGATCGATGCCGCGCAAGCGGGCGTAATCAAAAGCGGCAGGATTGCGCTTGTCATTTCCAATAATGCGGGCGCATACGCGCTCACGCGCGCGAAGAATGCGGGTATCGCTACCGCCGTCATTTCCAAAAAGGAGCTTGGCTCGCAGACGGCATTTGAGGATAAGCTGCTTGAGGCGCTTGCCGCTGCGAAGATAGACCTGATTGTTCTTGCGGGCTTTATGGTCATTCTGACCAAGCGCTTTACCGATGCGTATCCCGAGCGCATTTTGAACGTTCACCCCTCGCTGATTCCGTCCTTTTGCGGAGAGGGCTTTTACGGCCTGCACGTGCATGAGGCCGCCCTCGCCTACGGCGTCAAGGTCACGGGTGCAACGGTACATTTTGTCAACGAGATTCCCGATGGCGGTCGCATTGTGATGCAAAGGGCCGTTGAGGTCAGGGAAGGGGACACTCCCGAAATTCTTCAGCGCCGTGTGATGGAGGAGGCCGAATGGCAGATTCTCCCCCGCGCGGTAGAACAGGTTTCGGCATTGCTTGTCCAAAAATAAAAGAAACAGAGAAAGAGAAAAAACCATGGCATTGTTTGACATCAGCAAGCTTTTAAAGGAAAACAGCTACCCCGGTCGCGGCATTATCCTCGGCAAATCCGCCGACGGCAGAAGCGCGATGATTGCGTATTTCATTATGGGGCGTAGCGAAAACAGCCGCAACCGTATTTTTGAACGCTTTGATGGCGGTATGCGGACCAAGGCCTTTGACGAGAGTAAGCTCTCCGATCCCAGCCTGATTATCTATAATCCCTATCTGGCAAGGGAGAATACCGACATTGTCACCAACGGTGACCAGACCGATACGGTTTACGACCACCTCGTGGCGGGCAAGTCCTTTGAGGATGCGCTGATGACCAGAGAGTTTGAGCCGGATTGCCCCAATTATACGCCCCGTATTTCGGGTATGGTGACCTACGGCACGGGTGATTTCACCTACACCATGTCTATTCTGAAGAGCGCAAACGGCAATCCCGAGGTCTGCAACCGTTATTTTTACCGCTATACGCCCCGCGCAGGCATCGGCCATTTCATTCACACCTATAAGTGTGACGGTAATCCCATTCCTTCCTTCTATGGGGAGCCTGAGGAAATTTCGCTTCCGAACACCGCAGAGGAGCTCACCGAAATGCTTTGGAAAAATCTGAATCCCGATAATAAGGTGTCGCTTTTTGTGCGCGTTGTGCCGCTTGATGGCTCCGCGCCCACCGAAATTATCACCAATAAGAATCAGTAAGGGGGCTGTAATATGAAAGAATTTGAATTGAAATACGGCTGTAATCCCAACCAGAAGCCGGCGCGCATTTATATGCACGATGCAAGCGACCTGCCCATTAAAATTCTGTCGGGCCGCCCCGGCTATATCAATTTTCTGGATGCGTTCAACTCCTGGCAGCTTGTCAAGGAGCTGAAGGCGGCACTGGGACTTCCTGCCGTCACCTCCTCCAAGCACGTCAGCCCCACCTCTGCTGCTGTCGGCGTGCCGCTTTCCGATAAGCTGAAGAAGGCTTGCTTCGTAGATGATATTGCGGGGCTTGACGATTCTCTGCTTGCTTGTGCTTACGCGCGCGCACGCGGCACGGACCGTATGTGCTCCTTTGGCGATTGGGTTGCTCTTTCTGACGTGTGCGACGTCACCACAGCCCTGATGCTGAAGCGCGAGGTGTCTGATGGTATCATTGCGCCGGGCTATGAGCTGGAGGCGCTTGAAATTCTCAAAACCAAAAAGAAGGGCAACTATAATATAGTAGAAATTGATCCCGATTACGTGCCCGACGCCATCGAGCGCAAGCAGGTATTCGGCATCACCTTTGAGCAGGGCAGAAATAATTTTGAAATCAACCGTGCGCTGCTTGAGAATATTGTGACCGAAAATAAGGATATGCCCGAAAGTGCTGTCCGTGACCTGATTGTCGCACTCATCACCCTGAAGTATACGCAGTCGAACTCCGTTTGCTACGCCGTTGACGGTCAGGCCATCGGTGTCGGCGCAGGCCAGCAATCCCGTGTACACTGCACCCGTCTTGCGGGCGGAAAGGCCGATACCTGGTTCCTTCGTCAGCACGATAAGGTTCTGGCACTGCCCTTTAAGGAAACACTCGGCCGTCCCGACCGCGATAACGTCATTGACGGCTATATCAATCAGAACGAGGAGGATGTTTGCGCGGACGGCAACTGGCAGAGATACTTTACCCGTCAGCCTGCCCCCTTTACCCGTGAGGAGCAGAGGGCTTATCTTGATACGATTACAGGTGTTGCCTGTGGCTCGGATGCCTTCTTCCCCTTCAGCGATAACGTTGAGCGCTGTAAGAGAAGCGGCGTTTCCTATATCGCACAGCCGGGCGGCTCTATCCGCGATGACCTTGTGATTGAATGCTGCAATAAATATGGTATGACCATGGCCTTTACGGGCATGCGCTTGTTCCACCATTGATAAGGAGTAGTGCGATGAACTTTTTTGATGAACTCGTCCATTATGATAAAGAGGTGTATGATGCCTGCTCGCTCGAGCTTGGCCGTCAGCGCCATAATATAGAGCTGATTGCTTCCGAGAACATCGTGTCCAAGGCTGTTCTGATGGCGGCAGGTACGGTGCTCACCAACAAGTATGCCGAGGGCTTTCCCGGCAAACGCTACTACGGCGGCTGTCAGTATGTTGATATTGTAGAGGATATTGCACGCGAGCGTGCCAAGCGGCTGTTTGGCGCGGAGCACGCAAACGTACAGCCTCACAGCGGTGCAAATGCAAATCTTGCCGTTTTCTTTGCACTTGTGAACCCCGGTGATACCGTGATGGGCCTCAATCTCGCCCATGGCGGCCACCTCTCCCACGGCTCTCCCGTCAATATTTCGGGCAAGTATTTCAACATTGTTCCTTACAGCGTATCGGATGAAACCGAAATGCTTGATTATGAGGA
>JAZOSC010000088.1:0-3369 GCA_045656925.1 Eubacteriales bacterium
CCTCCTGCTTCGAGCAGGTAAGGTCACTTGTAGACTACGAGTTTGATAGGTCGGGGGTGTAAGTGCAGTAATGTATTTAGCTGACCGATACTAATAGACCGAGGGCTTGAACTTTTGAACACTTCCTAGTGTTCCTGTTCAGGTTTGCAATTACTTGAGTTTCTTTCTACTCCACCCTTTGTTCGGTTTTCAAAGAGCATTGCATATTTAAAGCAAAAGAGCCGCGATTTCGCGGCTCTTTCTGTTTCAATTTTATATTTACCTCTATAACGGTATAAAATAACCGCTTTTATCAATAGCAGAGGAGCGCAAAGCGGCTTTTAGGCCTCTATTAAAAATCTTTGCTGTATTTGGTGACTTGGGAAGCGGTTTTTTATAAATTTACTTGCCAAATGATAAATTCTGTGCTATACTTATATGTAATATAAATTTCCAACGAGGTGTTACAATGTCAAGCTACAAGATAGAAACAAAATGTGTGCAGGGCGGTTATCAGCCCGGTAACGGCGAGCCCCGTCAAATTCCGATTATCCAGAGCACGACCTTTAAATATGCGTCAAGCGCTGATATGGGTAAGCTCTTTGACCTTGAGGCGTCTGGCTATTTCTATACCCGTCTGCAAAACCCCACAAATGATAGTGTTGCGGCCAAAATCTGCGCGCTTGAGGGCGGTACTGCCGCTATGCTGACCTCATCAGGTCAGGCGGCAAATTTCTTTGCTATTTTCAATATTGCATCGGCTGGCGACCACGTTGTGGCCTCCTCCTCAATTTACGGCGGTACATTCAATCTGTTTTCCGTGACGATGAAGCGTATGGGCATTGATTTTACCTTTGTGTCGCCCGATGCTACCGAGGCCGAGCTGATGGCGGCCTTCCGCCCCAATACCAAGGCACTTTTTGGAGAAACGGTGGCGAATCCCGCCCTGACTGTTCTGGATATTGAGCTGTTTGCCAAGGTGGCACACGCCAACGGCGTGCCGCTTATTATCGATAATACCTTTGCTACGCCCGTTAACTGCCGTCCCTTTGAGTGGGGCTGTGACATTGTTACGCACTCCACCACCAAGTATATGGACGGCCACGGCGCGGCTGTTGGCGGTTGTATCGTCGATAGCGGTAACTTTGATTGGACCAAGTATCCCGATAAATATCCCGGGCTTTGCACGCCTGACGAGAGCTACCATGGCGTAACCTATACCGAGCGCTTTGGTCTTGCAGGTGCGTATATTACGAAGGCAACTGCACAGCTGATGCGCGATTTCGGTGCCATTCAGGCACCGCAGAACGCATTTTTGCTGAATCTTGGCCTTGAAAGCCTGCACGTCCGTATGGCGCGTCACTGTGAAAACGCGTTGGCTGTTGCTGAATTCCTTGCTAATGATCCGCGCATCGCGTGGGTGACTTATCCCGGCCTCAAGGGTGATAAGTATTACGAGAGAGCAATGAAATATATGCCGAATGGCACCTGTGGCGTCGTTAGCTTTGGTGTAAAGGGCGGTCGCGCGATGGCAGAAAAGTTCATGGGCGGCCTGAAGATTGCTGCCATTGAAACCCACGTGGCAGATGCGCGCAGCTGCTGCCTGCATCCTGCAAGTGCAACCCACCGTCAGATGAATGACGATGAGCTTCGCGCTTGCGGTGTGTCACCTGACCTTGTCCGTTTCTCCTGCGGTATTGAGAGCGCCGAGGATCTGATTGCCGACATCAAGCAGGCGCATGATGCTTGTTACGCATAATTTTGAGAAAATTCCCTCGGGGAGGTGAGAGTATGCCGATAAAAATTCCCAATTTATTGCCTGCAACGCAAACGCTGCACGAGGAAAATATCTTCGTTATTACCGAAACGCGCGCCGTTTCGCAGGACATCCGACCGCTTCGTATCCTGATGCTGAATCTGATGCCCAAAAAGATTGAAACCGAAACCCAGATTGCACGTTTGATTGGCAATACTCCCTTGCAGGTGGAGCTTGAGCTGCTGCAGACGGCGACTCATAAATCAAAGCATACCTCCGCTGAGCATATGCTCTCCTTTTATAAGGTGTTTGACGACATCAAGGATCAAAACTTTGACGGCATGATTATTACAGGTGCGCCCGTGGAGCACATGGCGTTTGAGGAGGTTGAATATTGGGATGAGCTTTGCCGCATCATGGAGTGGAGCCGTACACACGTAACCAGCACCCTGCATATCTGTTGGGGCGCGCAGGCAGGGCTTTACTATCATTACGGTATTGAAAAGCAGCAATTGCCCGAAAAGCTGTTCGGCGTATTTGAGCATCAGCTTGACCATAAGAAGTCGATTCTGTTCCGTGGCTTTGACGATACTTTCCTGGTACCTCATTCCCGTCATACTACTGTGGCAAGAGAGGATATTGAGGCTGTTCCCGAGTTGAAAATTCTTGCCAGCTCTGAGGAAGCGGGTGTATTTGTGGTTTCTACCGAGCGCGGCCGCCAGATTTTCGTGACGGGCCACTCCGAGTATGACGGTGACACCCTCAAAAAGGAGTATGAGCGCGACGTGGCAAAGGGGCTTGAAATTGCTGTGCCGAAAAACTATTTTCCGAACAACGATTCCACAGCTACCCCCGTGGTGCGCTGGCGCAGCTGTGCGAACCTATTTTACTCCAACTGGCTCAACTATTTCGTTTACCAGACCACACCCTACGACCTTTCGGAAATTAAATAATAAAAAGGCGTTGCACATTTGTGCAACGCCTTTTCTTATAAAATACCCCACGGCATAGCCGTGGGGTATTGAAGCTTTTGCGTTTAAATTAGCCCAGACGAGCCTCGAGAGCAGCAAGCTCCTCGTACATGGTAGCGGGAACAGCCTCGCCAACCTGTGCGTAGAATGCCTTGATGTTCTCAACGTCAGCCTTCCAGGAAGCAACGTCAACGGAGAGCAGGTCGCGGATGGTGTCAATGGTAACACCCTCAAGACCCTCAATGTTGATGTCCTCAGCCTTGGGAACGTAACCGATAGCGGTCTCTACAGCGTCAACCTTGCCTTCGCAACGGTCAAGGATCCAGAGAAGAACGCGGAGGTTGTCACCGAATCCGGGCCAAATGAAGTGACCCTCGTCATCGGTACGGAACCAGTTAACGTGGAAGATCGCGGGAGGATTGGGAATGTTCTTGCCCATATCGAGCCAGTGCTGGAAGTAGTCACCCATGTTGTAGCCAACGAAGGGACGCATAGCCATCGGGTCGCGGCGAACTACGCCGACAGCACCGGAAGCAGCGGCGGTAGTTTCCGACGCCATGATGGAGCCGACGAAGGAGCCGTGCTGCCAGTTGAATGACTGATAAACGAGGGGAGCGGTCTTTGCACGTCTGCCGCCGAATACAATTGCGGAAACCGGAACAC
>JAZOSC010000089.1:0-20245 GCA_045656925.1 Eubacteriales bacterium
CTCAAGGCCGCTCATCTGTGCAATACCGCCTGCATTATCGGCAACGGGGCCGTATGCAACGACAGAAATAACCATGCCGACAGTAGAAAGCATACCCAGTGCCGCCAGCACAACGCCGATTTCCTCGGCAACGATGTAGGAAACGATAATAGCTACAACAATAACAATCATCGGCAGAGCCGTGCTCCTAAGGCCGGATGCATAGCCCGTCAGAATATTGGTGGCGCTACCCGTATTTCCGGCTTTTGCAATCTCGCGCACGGTCTTATAGCTGCCGGACGTATAAACCTCGGTAATCTTACCAATCAGCGTGCCTGCAAGAATACCGCAAAGCACACCGCCGAAAATCTTCATATCCTTAATGAAGAGAAGCAACGCAAAAATAATATTCAGGGCAGAAGCCGTATATGTACCAACGTTCAGGGCAAGTGCGGCATTCTTGATTTTCAGCAAGCGGACGATTACGATGCCGACAAGAGAGGCAAACAAGCCGCCTGCAACAAGCATCATAATATGCGCCTGGTTGACCACACTCGCAGGTGCAGCAGCCACCAGCAGCATTGCAGATACGATGCAGCCGACATAGCTTTCAAAAAGGTCAGCGCCCATGCCTGCCACGTCACCGACGTTGTCACCGACGTTATCTGCAATCACGGCAGGGTTCTTGGGATCATCCTCGGGAATGCCTGCCTCAACCTTACCGACAAGGTCAGCACCAACGTCAGCAGCCTTGGTATAAATACCGCCGCCGACACGGCAGAACAGTGCAATAGAGCTTGCACCAAGCGAGAAGCCCGTCAGGATAGAAACATCATCTGTGAGAAGCGAAAGCAGCGCTACACCGAATGCGCCGAGGGATACAACGAAAATACCCATGACGGCACCACCCGAAAAAGCCACACGGAAGGCAGCAACAATCCCCTTCCTTGCCTCAGATGCAGTGCGAACGTTGGAAATCACCGCCGTACGCATACCGAGATAGCCTGCAGCCACCGACAAAACGGCACCGAACAGGAACGAAGCGGCAAGCGACCAGCCAAGTGCGGGAATAAAGCCCAACACCAGGAACATCACCAGCAGGAAGATGCCAAGCATTTCATACTGGCGATAAAGATATGCCATAGCACCCTTTTTGATGTAAGACGAAATTTCGTCCATACGGTCGTTGTCAACGCGGATTTTTTTGATACCGAGCATCAAGAGCACTGCCAGTAGCACGCCAACGGCGCAAAAGCCAAGCACGCTGTATGCAGCATATTGCTCTAAAAATTGCAGCATAAGTAAACCTCCAATAATACTTGATGAACCAAAAGTTGTTGCTTTTAAGACGATTTATTATACCGCAAACGTCAAAAAATGTCAATACTTTTCATAAACTTTTGAGTTATATTATAGATATATCAATATAATTAGCAATTCAAAGGCCTGTACAGCCTGCCGACGGACAGCACCACGGAAAATCAGGCAAGCGGCACCGCACCCGCCGTACGGAAGATCTCATCAATCTCCTGCTCCTTCAGATGGTTGCGGTCAAGCAAGGCCTCCACCATGCCGTCCATGCCTGCCCTGTTCTCCCGAATCAGCGCAACGGCATTGGCAAGCTCGGCACGCAGCAGGGCATTTACACGCTCACGCACGATCTGTCCGTAGCCTGCATCAAGCTCACGTGAGCTGACAAAGGACATGCCAACCGCATCATCCATACCGTAATTGCAAATCATCTGCTCGGCAATCCGTGTGGCGGTCTGCAAATCACCCGAGGCACCCGTAGAAACACCGTCCTCCTCGCCGTAATAGACGATTTCTGCGGCACGGCCTGCCAGCGCGGTGCGGATACGGGAAAGCAGCTCTGCCTTGGTATAGGTACCTTTATTTTCGTGGTCACCGTGTTGCATATAGCCGCCGTGGTCACCGCGTGCCACGATGGTCAGATAAGAGGGCTTTTCGCCACTCAGCCAGCAAAGCAGGGCATGCCCTGCCTCGTGTCTTGCCGTACGTGTCAGAGTTTCCTTTTTCCACTCACGGCGCTCACCGCTGTTGAAGGTTTCAAAGGCCTCCTCAAAAATTGCATCGTCTACAACACCCGTCCTGGTGCGAATGGTATTGCGTAATGCCATTTCAAAAACAGATTCCAGCTCAGCAAGGCTCATGCCCGTGGAGCGAATGGCAATGTTCTCAATCTGCTCAGGGCTGAGCGTCACTGCCTGGTACTGAGCAGCCTTCATTTCAAGGTAACGGCGGCGCTCTGCCTTATCGGGTAAGTCAATATAAATCCGACGGTCAAAGCGGCGCAACAGTGCAGGATCCAGACTGCGTGAGGCGCCGGGCGTCACGTCGTAATTGGTAGCTGCCAGCACAAAAACAGGTCGCGTGGTATCGGTATTGAAGCCATCCATTTCAGTCAGGAACGCAGTCAGCACGTCGGAGCTTGTTTCCCCTGCCCCGCTGCTTCGGTCCTTGGCAATTGCATCAATCTCATCGATAAAGAGAATGGACGGTGCGTATTTGCGTGCGGCAGTAAAGAGATCATGCACCGCCTCAGCACCCTCGCCTACATAACGCTTGAGGAACTGGTTGCCCTCGGCACGCAGGAAGGTCACATCAGACTCGCCCGCCATTGCCTTGGCAAGCAGTGTTTTGCCCGTACCGGGGGGGCCGTAAAGCAGCACGCCCTTCGGCGCGCGCACACCCTTGCGCATATATTCCGCAGGAGATTTCAGGTATTCCACAAAATAGGCAAGCTCCTCCTTCGCATCCTTCGCACCGATGACGTCTGCAAAATGGATATTGGGCTTGGATATGTTGCTGAGAATACTCTTGCTATCCTCGGCATCTGCGGCAAGCTCCAGGCGGAAATCAAACATGTGAATTGTCGCCTCCGTCCTGTCGGTGGATACCGTCTGATAGGTTTTATAGGTCAGCACCTTGTTTTCACGGGCAAGGCGGTGCATATTCTTTTGCTGATAGGCAACCTCACACTTGGCAAGCACCTGCTCCGCAAATCCGCTGCCCTGATTGCCAACGGTGAGAATATCGCGCACACCGATCTTGGCAAAGGAAAGAAACTCCTCGGAGCTGATTTCGTTTTTACTGCTTTGCAACAAATATACGGGATAATCGTATTTTGTCAGTGCCTCGGTGAGAAAATCACGCCCCACGGAGCGCACATCCTCGCTGTTTAAAAGCTGCAGCTCGGTCTTTACAGCGCCGCAGTTGATATCGCACAGCACGATGGAAATATCGTGATTAAAGATGATGTCGCGTGCTTCCTCAATATCTCCTGTCACGTAACAGGTAATATCCGCCAGGGCGAGCTTGACGGCGCGCCCCATCGTACCACCTGCAAAAACCAGCACCTCGGGGGTTTTGCTGTTGACGAACATGGCACGGATATCCTCAGAGGCACCTGTGAGCGTCACATCTATGTTGATTTTTCCGATTTGCGTGGCGGATATGTTCATTTTTTCAGAGGAAAGCAGACGGAACAGCTCATAAAGCTCCTCATGGAAAAACGCATTTGCCCTGCCCTTTACGGTACGGGCATCGGCCTTACCACCCTCTGAAAGCATAATGGCGGCAGGCACCTTGCTATCCACGTCAACCGTGATTTTCGTAGAGGACGTAAAGCCCTCCACATTCTTCTGCAGCTCGCGCTGTGCAATGGCAAAGAGATTACTGGCATCCAGATGATTGAACATCACCACGTTGCCCGATGCAAAGCGGGAGCAGATGGCGGCAGGAAAGAGAGGTGCGCGGGTAATGGGATCCACATCACTTGCCAACGCCTTCAAAATCTGCTTGCGCGGTAGGGCGGAGAGATTGATCACACCGGGATCATCGTAAAGATTTTTACCCACGTTGGTGGTGAAAATGATCACGGCGTTTGAAAAGGAAACCTCCTCATCGGTAAAGTTATCACGCAAACGCCCTGCATCCAGCATTTGCAGGAACAGATAAATCACGTTGATGTGCGCCTTTTCAATCTCATCAAAAAGCAATACGCATCTGGGATGCGCCGCCGCAAAGCTGGTCACGTTACCTGCCTTGGCATTTTTATAAACCTTATCAGAGCCACAGAAGGCAAGATTTGCTTCCTTATCAGAATACTCACTCATATCAAAGCGACAGAACGGAAGCTTGAGCGCACGCGCGGCACTTTCTGCAAGAAAGGTTTTGCCTACACCGGGAGGGCCAGCAAACAGGAAGGTCGCCTGCGGCTTTGTAATACCCGTACGGCAGCATTCCATGAGCTTGGACTGAAAATAGCCCGAAACAAAGGCATTGATCGCCTGATCCTGGCCGTATACGACATCCAGCAGCTTTTTCTGAATTGCGTGCGTTTCCTTCACCGTGCGGGCAAGACGCTCCACACCGCTCTCGCTTTTTTCGTGCTTATCAGGGCGCGCATCGGCGGGTGGCGTGGCATCTGCCACGGCAGGCTCCTCATCAGATTCATCGGCAGGAACTGCAGCCTTCGGCACAGCAGTTTCCTCTGCCTGCGTGAAGCCGCTTGCAGCAAGCGCCGCCGCAATCTCTGCCTCGGTATCAGAGGAATAGGCCGACACAGGAGATTCCCCCTCGCCCTCCTCTGCCTCATCTTCCCCCTCGTCAGACGCCTCACTCGCCGCAGGGGACGCAGATTCCGCTTCAGCATCGGCAACAACGGTGGCATCGGCTTCTGCCGCAGGCGCGGTCTTTTCATCCAATGTCGCAAGCAGAGATTCCATCTCACTGAGCCAAGCGGCAGACGGATCCTCGGCAGGTGTGGCGGTGGAAATGATATTAACCTTAATCGCCTCAGTCGGTTGCTCTAAAATGCGCTTGATATACATCGGCACGTCCAAGGGCTTCTCCCCTGCAGAGGCCTGTACAGCACGCTCAATATCGGTGAAAATCATTTCATCCCAGGTCGCGCTGTAGCCCACGTCGTGAATCCACTCTGCAATACGGTTACGCGCATGATCGCGCGTAAAAGGATAGGCGGACAGCATCGACTCCGCCTCCTTGATTTCATCGAGAACAGCAGCAGTTTTTAAACGGTGCGGCAGCTGGTCTGCGGCCTGCTCGTTCAAGGTCTGCAAAAACGCCAGCATAAAATAATCGGCTGTCATTGCACTGCGGCCGTCGTTTTCATACATTTCCGCAGCACGCGCCCATACATGCTGCAATAATACGGTTTGTTTTGCCATCATTGCTTTCCTTTCTTACGGGGAAATTAACACTCAAAGTAAGCATTTACTACAATTTCATTCTACTACATATTTCATATCTTGTCAAGAATCAGGCCGCTGAACACAAAAAAACCACCCAAGCCCCGAAGGGCTTGGGTGGACTTACTAATTATTGTTGATTGAAATGATGTTACTGTTTATTCCAGTAATTTTCGCCGCTATTAATAGAATAACTAGTCTTCTTATAAGTTACGCTGTTACCGTTTTCATCCTTGCAAATCACCGAACTTCCTTTTGCAAGACCGCCATCCCAACCAGACGCACAAACATTGTCTATCCAATTTCTCCATGTTCCATCATAAGTAATGGTAACTACCTTACCTCCGCCCACAAGCTCGGCAAATCCACCGCCAAGTGTATTTGCAAATGCATTTGAACCAACGCTTGTCACAGAGGCAGGTATCGTTACTTCCTTCAAAGCCGAAGTCATAGCAAATGCATTGGAATTAATCGTTTCAACACCGTCCTTGATGATAACAGCGGTAATAGAACTGTTCAAACCATCACTCGAAAGGTCGGTAATAACCTTCACGGGCGCTCCGTTAATATCACCAGGAATTTCTATTGTACCACTCAGTCCGGAAACAGCCTCGACAGTATATTCGTCGAATATACCATCACCATCGATATCCTTACCAGTCAAACCGATCATTCCCTCACCTTGCTTTACGCTGTAGTAAGGATAGATTGTAATATCTCCCTGTGCATTTTGAGGGTTATACTTGTCTAAATCCGTGTTAGTACCATCCTCGTTTCTAACTACCCAGTGATCAAAGGTGAGATACTGAGAGCCGGAAGCCGGATCATCAGGCATAACATCCTTGATTACATCAAGTGCACTCTCATTGGTAAAGGAAACGGCTGCAAGCACATTGCCATTCTCATCCAAGTAACGGGCAGTAAAGTTGCTCACTAAAGCTGCATATAGCGTCACATGCTTCGTGTTGTCGGCAGGAATCTTTGTAACCTCGTCCGCACCGGTATTGACCCAGTGGCTAAAGTCGGGGATTGTTGCACCGCCTGCCTTTTCGTACTCCTTGGCAACATCAACCTCACCCTGCGTAAAGGGAATATTTACCCTGGCAAGCTCAGTCATGCCGTCGTTGCCCATAAAGATCAGCTCGTAGTAGGTTCTCTGCACCTGATACCAAGTGGCGTATGACGCGCCGTCAATCTTAACGGGCTCTGCCAATGTGACCTGGTTGATAACCAAAAGATCGTCATCGGTTTCATAAGGCTCTGCGCCCTCCCCCTCCAGCTTGACCGAGTAGTTATCAAAGCTACCGTTGGGCGTGCTGGTGTTTTTGGGGTTCTGACGATACTCCTTATTGATAAGCATAACGCCCTCGTGGATAGTGAGAAGCGGTGTGGAGCCCTCATAGAAGTCCTTTGCGTTGAAGGCGCCGTTGTTGCGGTTCTTGACGTCATTGGGGGTATTATTATAAAGGAAATAACCGCCGTAAACGTTGATATTACCGCCAAAGCCTGCATAAATGAGAGCGCGATTGGTATTCTCATTCTTCATGGTACCGTTTACGGGATCAGGGTTACCGTTAGCATCATATGCCGTACCAATCTCGTCGCCTGCATAGGCGTCGGCGATAAACGCGCCGCCGTAGATATCTACGTAGGAGGGCGAATCAAAGGGAGCCCATACTGCATAGATGGAGCTTTCCATCTTGATGAAGCCGGTATCAACAGCACCGGTATTGGTGATGTTCAAGCTTCCCTTTTCACCAACGAAGAAGAGTGCGCCAACATCGGAATTACCGATGCGATCATTACCGCAGAAAGCAGTAATGCTGTGACCGTTGAGGTCAAGACCAACGTTCTTACCATTGATCATAACACCGTTATAGTAGGTGTTATTGGTACCAACATAGGCGTGGTTAATATCACGAGCCGCACCGTTATCCTTAGTAAGATTAACGTTGATGTTTTCCGTCAGCTTTGCGGTAGTACCGTCTTTTTGGAGAGCTGCGCGAAGCTGCTCAAGATTAGAAACCTCTTCAATCTTAGACGTAAAGTCATAAGGGCTGAAGCTTGCGGTCTTAAAGGTGATAGTACCCTCAACCTCGTCGTAAATCGCATCCTCGATCAACTCGCCGTTGTGGTATGCCTTCATTGCTGCGAGAGCATTGGGTGCAGCTACAACTACGGTAACAAGCTGGTCTCCCGTGAGACCTGACTTGAGGTTTGTAACCTTGATGTCATAGGCATAAGCCTGCGTGTTTTCATCAACTATCGCCTCTTCTGAGGGTTCGATACCGGCAATGGTTACCTTTACAGGCTTTGAGGTATCTGCGATAGCACTTGCGGGAACGTTAATCTTTGCGATGCGAGTTCCTTTTGCATACAAAGCAAAATCAATAGAATCCGCTCCTACAGAAAGCGTCTTGGTGCTACTTGCCAATACGTTGGTATCGGCAAGATCATCAAAGGTAAGACCGTCATCGTAATCCGTTCCAAAGCTATCACTCTCATAAGAGCTCTGCGTAGCGACAACGTTAATTCCGAATTCAATCTTGGGAAGATTAACGCCATCGTGATTAGCCTCGTTACCAACAATTTCGGGCATATCTACCTTGACAATCACGTAGTGTGCATCGCCAGGAGTCAATTCCTGATCAGCCTGGAGAACGTTGCCGGACTTGAAAGCAACAGTCGCATTGTAAGCAAGTCCTCCTGCATTCTCTCCTGCAAACGCGAGCATAACAGCTATGTCGCCCACCTGATTCGCCTGCTGTGTAAGTGTACTGACCGTAAGAATATCGGAAAGGACTATGTCGCCGCCGTCTTTATTCTTACCAACAGTTTCTTTCATAATGTTCATACTGGCAGCATATTTCAGCGCCAGAGAGCCTTTGTTTGTGATCTTGAGAGCAACGACCTCGGTATGACCGGGCTCCCAAAGTCCCTTTTGGAACAGATCCTCAGCACCGTCAAGATCGTTCCAAGTCTTGCCGTCAAGAGTGTACTGAACGTCTAAATCAAGATTACCGGATTTTATAACATTGCTTTCGGATGAAACGCTGTCAGTAAACCATGCCCACGTTGTACCAATGAGCATGGAGAAGCATAACAGTAACGACAAAGCGCTCATTAACAAAGATCTTTTTGTCTGTTTCATATAGCTACCTCCTTATCCTGCAATCTTAGAAACGGTCCACCAACCGTCTGCCCCCTTCACTGCCTCATAGCCTTCTGCTACAAATGCAGAGGGATCGAACTCGAAGGTTCCACCGTAGATGGTGACAGTACCGCCGTTAGCCGCAGTGATCCACTTTGTTTTAGTGGTGTTGCTGCCACCCTTACCAAAGGTACCGCCGTTTACAACGATGGATGCGTTCTGACCTGCATAAAGAACACCGTGTCTGTAATAAGCACCCTCGTATCTGAAGTCGCCTCCGTTAATAATAACTTCAGCTCTTTCAAGGCTGGCCGCATAAACCAAATACCCAATGTTGGTTCCGTATGCGGTGGACGTAACCGAACCGGAGTTGACGGTAACCTTACCGCCCTGTACGTTCAATCCGCCTCTTTCCGCCTCAAGAACAAGGTCGTTTATTTCAACCTCGCCGGCTTTGACGTGAAAGCCGTATTTCGAGCCTTCGACATCAATGTTCAAATTGTTAACGTAGAGCGTACCCCAGTTTTCGATGGAGCCCTTCATATTGTTAACAATAGTACCGTCTCCGGTGATCTCGAGATCACCACGGTTGACAATAACGTAATCCTCGCCATTTCCGCTTATGGTGGAGTTGTTCGTATTCAGCGCAAGCGACTTGTCTTCAGCAAGCTCTGCCTTCACGTCGGTAAGATTCATATTCTCAATCTTACCAATGCCGCCTTCGGCAAATGCCTTGTAAAGATCGGCATTGTCATAAATCTCATGTACGGTAGGCTGATCTACGTTCGCATCATACTGATTACCAAAGCTATCGTTCTCATATGTGTACTGCGTTGCATAAAGACGCACACCGAGCTCGATATAAGGAGCATCCTCCCCAAGCTTTGTATTTGCCTCGTTACCTACTGTTTCAGGCATTGTGAGAACGATGGCTACTACCTGCGCGGTATCCTCACCGGGAAGAACAGGAGCGTTTTCACGAATAACAGCGTTTGCTTCAGAAAGCTTCTGAAGCTCAACGGAACCAAGAGCAGCTTCGCGAGTTCCAAACATAGCAGGCATCAAAATATCTGCATAGTTGAAGCCGGAGCTGTATTCATCCTGAACATAGGTTCCGACCTGAAGATAGTCGGAAAGCTTAAATTCATCGCCATATACGTTTATTGAGCCTTCCTCATTGGCGATATTGAAGGAAAGCAAATACTTCAGTGCAAGCGATCCTGCGTTAGATATTCTCAAATATACGACTTCGGTATATCCGGGCTCATAAAGCGCACCATCTTTGAAAATTTTTGTGTTTTCATCAACAGGTGCCCATTCATCAGACCAATTTGCCTTATATTCAAGAGCAACATCTAAGTTTCCGCTTTGAATAACATTATTCGCACTCGTTACACTATCTGTAAACCAAGCGTATGTCGTCCCGAGCAGCATAGCGAAGCAAAGAAACAAAGCCAAAGCACTGGAAATCAAGGCTTTTTTCGTGCTTCTTGTTTTTGTCATTTCTATGTTCTCCTTTTTGATTTTCGCCAATATGTAGTTTGGAATCGTCTTCGACCATATCGGCAAAAAGAAAATCGAAGATGACTATTAGTTGATGTTAACCTCGTCTTGACAGGAGTTGGTTATATTGCATAAATTTCGTAAATATACGCCCCCCCCCGTTGTACAGTTTGCCATTTGTGCAGGTTTTATAATAAATTTCTCCTTTCCATTTGGCATTTCTTGCCGTAAGTTTGTTCCCTTTCGGCAATGAAAAAGCATAAACGGATTTATGCTCTTTGATTGCCGCCCAACCCCCGAAGGGGTTGGGTGGAAGTGATGAATTATCACTTAATTACAGTTGCATTTGTAGCTGTATTTTTGATATCAGGGGTACCAACAATGGTGGTGTTCTCGATAGTCAAAGTAGAATTGTCAGCCGTGCCACGAAGAATAATGGTAGCATCACCATCGTCGTTCGCAGACTTCAGCGAGCAATTCTTGATGAGATATACCTCAGCTGCACCTTCGCCACCGGAGCTTTCACCGAAACGAACTGCATAGCCCTTTACATCAACAGTACAACCCTCAACGGTAACATTGGTGCTGTTGTTAAAATTGAGGCCGTTCTTAGAGTAAACCTCGCAGTTTTCTACAAGAATACCGTCAATACCTTTGGCCTGAACCAGAGAGTGTGCTCTTGCGGTTGCAGTGCAATCAGAAATGGTCAAATTCTTGTCACCGCCCGTATAGGACTTAACACCTACTGCACCGGGAACGTCAAACGTGCAGCCACTAACGGTTACATTGCAGGTATAACGAGTTGCATTGGTGCCGTCACCAAGTTGAATACAGGCATCAGCAGAAATGCTTTCAGCTACAAATTTTACATTTTGAATAGTAAGCCCTGCGGTGGTGTAAGTGCCGGATTTGCCGTCAACAAGGAGAACACCTGCAAAGGTCTTACCGTTGCCCTCAATGGTAACCTTCACATCAGGCTTCTGCGTAGCAGTTACATCACCGACAATATCGTTTACCAATTCAATGTAAGCAGTACCGGTAGCCTTGTTAAGCTTGGACTGAAGATCAGCCTTATCAACAGCAACCTCACCCTCATTTGCCATTTCTGCGCCGGTAACAGTTACCAGGTTTGCATAAGCAGCGGAATCCTCATCAACCCAAACGGCATGAATGGGATCAACGGTATTGGCAATGTTCACATTATTCAGCGTAATGTCGGCGCCCTTCACAGACTTCACAAGAATTGCAGCCTTCTTGTTGGTATCAAACGTAGCATTAGAAACCTTCAGCGTCACCTTTGCGACGTTCTCGTTTGCATACTGCTCGTCGATCTTGATGCCACGACCGCCGTTGATGGTAAGGCCGTCAATCTCAACGGTCTGACCTTCTGCGGGAATCCAAAGTGCATAAAGATCCTTCGCCTCAGTGATGGTCACATTCTTCAGAGTAGCGTTCTTACCGGTGTTATTCAGGCAAAGAGATTTCTCAAACTTAACGTTCTCGATCACGTAGTTACAGTTGCTCAGGATAACATCGTAAATGTTCCATGTAGTAGACTTATTACCGGTGCTGGTCATGGTACCGTCCTTGATGATAATCATTGCATCAGGATTTACAGCACCGATTGCAGACATATAGGAGGTGGTAAGGTTCAGCTTATGACCATTCAGATTGATTTCAATGGTTTCGGTCTGTGCGCCGCCCAGCTTATATTCACCGCTGCCGGGAGTCTGGCTACCCAAAGAGGACATGGGAAGATCAACGTCGCCAGAAAGCGTAACGGAAATATTCTTCTCGTCTGCACGCAGTGCTGCTGCAAGCTCATCAGCCGCACCAACCACGTCGGGCAGAGAAGCCTCGCTGTCATAGTTGTTGCCGAAGGAATCACTCTCAGATACAAGCTGAGTAGCAACAAGGGAAACGCCAAACTCGAAGGAAGGCGCTTCGGTACCGGGCATCGTATTAACCTCATTGCCAACGATAGTGGGCATAGAAAGTACTAACGCGAATACCTGTGCAGTTTTATCACCAGCCTCAACAGGGGCACCGGTAGCCAGCATAGGATCAGCAGCGGACATCGTCACCATATTGGCATTCTGCAGAGCAGCCTCACGCGTACCGAACATAATGGGCATGAGAATATCAGCATAGTTGTGCTCGCCATTATATTCAGACATCTGATAAGAGCCAAACTGAAGGTAATCAGAGAGCTTGAACTCATCACCCTCAACGTTGGTCGCAGGAACCTCGTTCTTCAAGTTGAACATCATGTTGAACTTAAGTGCCAGAGAACCTGCATTGGAAACTCTCAGGAAAATGATCTCGGTGTAGCCGGGCTCGTAAAGAGCCTGATTGTTGAAGAGCAGCGTGCCTGCATTCACAGGAGCCCACTCGTCGTCCCATGCAGTTTTGTACTCCAGAACAACGTCCAGATTACCCGACTGAATGATGTTGTTTGCACTTGTTGCGCTGTCAGTAAACCAAGCAAAGGTTGTTCCAAGCAACATCGCGAAGCAAAGGAACAGAGCCAAAACACTGGAAATCAGTGCAGACTTTGTGCTTCTTGTCTTTGTCATTTGTTTAATCTCCTTATGACTTATTTTTATGCAAAGCGGATTTTCCGCTATACACCTTATTGGTTTTCGTCGGCTGCTTCTTCTGCAGAAGCTACCTCGGACGCAGGTGCGGTGGGGGGTATTCCCTCTCCACCCTGTTGCTCAAGCCGCGCCTTCAGCGCCATCAGCTCTTGCATCATGCGCTGATTTTCAGCGCGTTCTGCCTCAATATGATCCTTTTCGGCTTGTATTTCTTCCATTTGCTCAAGCCGCCGCTGACGAAGCAGGCGGATGACATTCATACCGTTATAGAAAATCAAAAGCAGAAAGGGAACGAGAATACATACGATATATCCGGGCGTCGACCGCACAAAGGCAAAGAACCTACCAACACCCGGCAGCTTGCCTGCATAGCTCCCCAAAACGTATTCGGGCTCCACCAGTGCTTCATCATTCGTTCCCGTATTCGTACCGTAGGTCACGTAGCCGAGGACTTTTCCAACCTCGGTTTTCTTGACCTCACGAATCATATGCGTGACGGTTTCTCCATAGCTTACGCTGTTGGTTGACATAAAGGCAATAATATCGCCCTCCTGCAAAGCACGGCTATCCTTCACGTTTTTCACAATGATAATATCGCCTGCATTAAAATGCACGTCAAGCTCTGCATTTAAATCAGACTTGCTCATAGAATCGGTCTGGACGATGTAGAACTTTACACCGAAGATGCTGCGGTCATTTCTATCAACAGTAGTGACTGTGACAACCGTGAATATCATCATAAAAGCGGTAAAGACAATGAGGAGCCAGGCTATGACCTTTAATGAGATATTCAAAATCCTTTTTGCCATATCCATTTAAAGATCACTCCTTAATCAAGCTTTGCGTTACCCTGTACGGCATATACGGTTACGCCTATACCCGTGTAGGCTTTACCTTGAAATTCGTTACCCACGGTTTCCTTCATTTTGATAAATAAATAATACGTGTCGCTGCTTTCCCCCGCCGCCAAGCCGTCCACCTTAAACCTGGTGAGCTGCTCTGCGCCACTGAAATCATCGCCTTCCTTTACAATCCAAAGCTCGAAGGCTTCATCAAACTCCGCCATATCAATCTTATCGTCCTTGCTGACCGAAAGGCTGAAATTTACAGAAATATCTCCCGTATTCTTAATTTTAAAGCCCTGCGTATAAAAGATTGCGCCCGGTTCAAAGAGAACGCTTCCGCTCTCGGTTGTGCCGAAAACGGTCATAAAGGACAAGGCTTTATTTTCCAATGAAGCTCCCGATGTGTCCACAATATCTATCTCAACATCGCCTGACGTTGTAATGATACCGATTGTGCCATCGTTCAGATCGCTTGTAAAGAGGGCAAGCGTTGCTCCCGTAAGGCATACCAGGCAAAGCAGAATAACCAATGCCGTCATAATGAACGCTTGTTTATGTGATTTATAACGGAACATCATTACCTCCTTGCCGTTAAATTATATCTAAGATTAAATTTGCAATAAAATGATCGTGCAAATTACTCTTGCGTCCAATCAGCTCCGTCAAGAGTGTTGCCGCTGTAATAAGTAATTACAGGATCTGTGTTGGTATCAACAACCGCATTGCCCTGAACCGCTTCCACAAGAACTCTGATCTCAGTGCTCTCCAGCTGGAACTCGTTTCCTGCGCTTACAGGAAGCTCAATGGTGATCGGAACATTCGTCATGCTCGTGCCCACTGCAAGAGGAGTCCAGGGAGATGTATAGCTCTCCATGTATTTATCAATAGCAACGTTGTTGATGGTAAATTCAAGCCCCTTCATAAGATCGTCGCCGCTAAGGCATTCGATCACGTAACGGTACTGAATAGCCACGTTGCTGTTATTGGTTCCGGATATTTCAAACGTAACCTTATCACCAGGAGTAATTTTTTTCAATGTAAGAACAGAGCCAACTACCTCGGCCGTTCCACCGTTTGTAAAGTTAGAGGACACTTCTTCGTATGAATAGGCATTTCCGTTTTTGTCAACGATTGCACCGTTAACGTCGCCCTTCACAGACTCAAGCTTTTTGATTGCAATTCCTGCAACCATCTCAACCTCACCAGCCGTAACAGCAATGTTCACCTTGGCCGTATCGGTGAACAGCGCGAAAGTCGATCCCACGATCAGGCACAAGCAAATCGCTATGGTCATTATCGAGGACAACAGAACCTTCTTTTTCATCTTGTATTTCTCCCTGCATTGTTGCATCGAAGCTTAAATTCGGACATAACGCAAGCCCAAGCCTCAAGGGCCGTCGTCTGTAATCGTTGTACGTTGCCGTCAGCGTGTTTACGGGGCTGTGACCTGTACGGCATGAACCATCACATCAAAATTAAAGCTTTTTCCTTTTGCGCTTTCATTTACGCTATCGTCAAGATCACAGAATTCAACAGTTATTGTGAAAAGTGCATTCCCGCCCTTTGCAAGCACTCCTACAGGCTGATCCTCATTGCCTATAAGACCTGTGCTTGTATTCAGCATTCCTGTAGTTGTGCCCTTAACGGTAGTCACTGTGATTTTCAGCTGTTCAGCCAGCGTGAGATCCAGCGTATTATCAAACACGATTTCCATCCAGTAGCCAAACGCAACGTCACTGTTATTTGCAATCTGCATTTCCGCAGTGTACGCACACCCGGGAACGATCAGCATTCCATCTGTGATATCAAATACATTTTTGTTGGTCGGACCAGAAAAATCGACGTTATCGGGGCTTTCCGTTTTGACAAGGAATCCCGTTTGGGTATTGAGCGATGTCGTGACCAGATTTGTACGTGTCAGCGTAATATCCAGAGTGCCCGCTTCCAAATGATTTTTCAGCGTTACCTGATCGGAAAACAGTGCATATGTACCGCCGGCTACGAGTGCAAGGCATAAGGCAAGCGTCATAACCGACATAAGCAAGCTCATCTTCTTCATTGTTACAATTTCACCTCCTTATCGGATTTCTTACGTTTGCGTGCCTTGGGCACGAAAAGCGTCGGATCTTCATGCTGGCACTTATAACAAATTAAAGTGCCAAGCTCCGCATCACCGAGAGAGGCATCACATATCACACATCTCTCGGGGCGGTAAATGGGTTGACCAGATTCCCCGTTATACGCCGACGGCGGTTTCACTCTTTTCTTCGGTCGCTTGAATAGGTGTTTCATTGGCTCTTGCAGCTCTCCGCTTTTCTCTTGCGAGCTTCTTCTTGTATTCTCTTTCCTCATTGCTGGCAGCTACTGCAATATCGATGCTGTTCTTCACAACCTCCACAGTTGCGGCATCCTCCACCAACATAATCGTAGCCGACTGTCTGACGGGAATCTTGTTTTCGCTGATGTAATTTTTAAAATCGCTATTATGCAGCATGAATTCGCAGTGTATAATACCGCGCTTGATCAGCAAGCGAACAAGGCGGTTTTTGCCGACCTTATACTCCTCGTAACGGACGTTCTTAAAGCGCTTGCTTCCATCAACGGCAGCGGCATACTTGACGATCTCGTCATACCAGCCTCTCTGTTCCGCGGAAAGCGCGAGATATTTTTCCTCAAGCGTCTGCTTCTGTCCCATAGAGAAGCTGATCGTGCCCTCGGCATCTGCCGTATCTTCCGCAGGGGCATCCTCCACCTCTGTGGCACTCTCTGCCTCAAGCACCTCCGCAGATGCATCGGCAGGCTCCGTTTCAACAGGCTCCTCCACGGCTGTAGCCACAACAGCTTCCGATGCAGCCTCGCACGCAACGGGCTGCGCCTCGGTTACCTGAGGCTCTGCCACCACCTGCTGGGGCTGTGCCGCAATAGGTGCGTTACCTTTATAGCCTTCTCTTCTTGCTGCAAGAATCTCTTTTACAATATCCCGCAAGACCACCATCACAGCAAACAGTGATAAGATTGACACAACTACCATAAAGACCATAAATAAAATTTCCATAACGTAACTCCTATTTCATTATTTTTTATATATTAGACACGTATCGTGTTTTTTTTACACCGGTGGCCCATTCGCCATGCCCGATGGCGAGGTGGACACAGCACCTTCAGGTGCATCTGTTTCGGCAGGCTCCAACGCTTCAAGCTCGGCAAGACGGCGCTTTAGCCTTTCAAGCTCATGCTGCTGCAGCTCCTTTTCCGCCGCATCCCTTTTGATATAGAACAATCTGACGATTTTCAGAATTTCCAAAATGATAATCACCAAGGAAGGCAGAATTACAACAAAAATCAAGCCTGCGGGAGATTTCAACGTGTTGATAAACAATCCCAGTATGTAGCTCTGCCCCGTTACCTTACCAATCACGTAGTTCGGGCTGTTTTTTTCAGATGTATTGATGACCTGGGTAAGCACCCTTTCATCAGTATTTTTATTATCACCCTCAAGCTTGATGGTGTAGCCACCGTCTGCATTCGCGGTTATATCGGTGATACGGTGCGTAATTGTTTCCTGCTGAACGTAGACGTATTTGAAGGTCAGCACGTCGCCTACCTGAAGCTCTGCATACCATTTTGCAGCCTCTGCTGCATCCTTTGGTACTACGTCTATGAAAATGATTGAGCCAACAGGTATGTCCTTAATCTGATAGCTGCTGACGTCTGTGGCATCACATTTTTCCATTGATGGGGATAACACAGAGCGCATCTGCTTCCCGAAAACGGTAGCGGTGCTATCAGAATCCCTTTTGGCAATAATCGTCAGAACAACACCAAAAATACACAACGCAATAAAAACATACAGTAGTATATTCACTGCTATTTTTACGCTCTTCTTGATTATTTGTATTTTATTCATAAAGACTCCCTTCTCTATGAATTAGTGCTTTTCTATGTTAAAATGAACATCAAAATCCGCATAAGTGCCCTGTGCCTCATTGCCCACATCGTAAGGCATCAGATAACAGATCGTGACGACCAGGGGCTCTTTTTCCTGAAGCTCGCCGATAAATTCAATCTCCTCGCCGTTATCAAGCAGAGCTGCAAGCTTACCCTCGTAAATAACCTCACCGTCCAATTTTACGGTTACATCAACAAACGGCTTCATACCCCCATCGTTTTGTTCCTCGTAATCAAGGTGAATACGATACGAACCCGTGGCAGCACATACCAGGTTGACGCTATACTCCTTGCTTTCTGTCGGATTGAGCTTCAAATCCCTCACCGTCTGAACACTTTCCGTAACACCGCTTTCGCTTACCTTGATGTTTTCAGTAAGATTCTGTTTGGTTTCTTCAAGAAAGGTAATCAGCATCACAGCCATCATTCCTATCAGTAAAAAAGAAACTATCAATATATTTATGCTTTTGTTTTTCATTTGTTCTCTCCACTTTTTAAGGTGCCACTGCCGAATCCTTGAAATAGGTTGACATCATACAGTAAAGAACGTTAAAAATGTGGAATCTGTTGATGTCATTGTCCTCAAGCTCACCGTTATACACACGAATGGCAAAATCAAACAAGGCAGTAAACACACTGTGCAATATCGAAACAACGTCCGCTTCCTCCTTGAATATCGGCGTCATTTCGGAAATCATTCCCTCGAACAGCTTTTGATGTGCTTCAAGAGAACGGCCCTTGAAATAAATCGAATAGTAATATCTGACGTAGCAGCGGCAGCGCTCCTCGTTTCCAATTATGAAACGCCATGCCATCAGAAAAAACTGATGTATTTTCTCCTTCTTGCTTTGTGCAAAGCCCCCCACGGCCGCAACGCCGCTTCGAAACGCCTGGAACAATTCGTTATCAAGACAAACAAAAACCGATTCATAAAGGTTTTCCTTGCTGCCAAAGATACGGTAAATATACGTTTCATTCATTTTGAAATTCGGCAATGAGCCTCCGTAATAGGTTAATTCCTTTGTTGTCGCCTTTTCAAAACCGCCCTCAGCAATCAGATGTATGGCATTGCTGATTAGCAGTTCCTTAATCTCCGCCTCGCGTTTCATTTCGGCCCGCCCTCCTTTTACCTGTAACCTTATGCCAAATCAAATGGAAATAGTATTAGCAAACACTACAGCTTACTGCTAAAAATATTCCTACCGCGTAGGATTGCTTTTTTACATTATCAGGCGTTTGATTTATTCAAAAAAGCGACATAACGAGAGTTATGTGATATTCAATACCCATTTACCCTTAGGTACATAAGAGATTATATCACAAAGTCGTTGAAAAATCAAGGCTTTCAACAAATTTCGTAATAATTGATATAAAAAAGAGCATAGCGAAAACGCCTTTCGTATAGTTTTTTGAAAAATAAAACGAAAGGCTTTTTTGTTGCGCTCTTTTTTTGCTGAGCATATATAATTTTTACGAACACTTTTAACCCTTTAATCACATAACTCTCGTTATGTTATTTTAGCGGCGACATAACTCTCGTTATGTTATTTTAGCGGCAACATAACTCTCGTTATGTTGTCTATGATCTCGGTGTGTTCGCATCGGGATTTTTTATATAATAAGATTCATTTGCTCCATCTTTCGCTTGTGCTCTGCACCTGTGGTGACGATATAAATACGTGTCGTATTGATGCTTGCGTGCCCAAGAATATCGGCAAGCTTTGCAATATCCTTCTCAATACCGTAAAAGGTGCGTGCAAACAGATGACGAAGATTGTGAGGGAATACCTTGCACGGCGATACGTTTGCCGTCAAGCACAAGCCCTTCATTTCCCTCCAGATACTATTCCTGCTGACGGGCCTTCCTCCCTTTGTTACAAATACCGTTCCCGTACTGATTTTTTGTTCCTTTACATAGCGAAGCAGCTTTTTCCTCAATTCAGGCACAATGAAAATTCTTCTGTTTTTACCCTTACAATGAACAACTGTTTCCCCCCGTTGCACGGCCTCTACTGTGATATACTGCAGCTCACTGACACGAATTCCCGTGCCGCAAATGGTCTGAATAATAAGCTTAAGCCGTTCATTATGCTTTTTGTTGGCCGCCTCCAATAAACGAATATACTCTGCGCGCGTCAACTCCTTTTCTTCAGAGCAATAGGCCTCCCGTTGCATTTTGAACTGTTTTACACACAAATTATGCCACCCACAAAAACGGAGAAAGCAATTCAATGCCGCTATCATAGAATTGGCACTCGTCACCGCATAATTGTCGCCAAGCTTGCTCTTGTAATCAAGAACAACTTGCTTACTGATTTCCCCTTCTCCAACAAATGCTATAAAAAATCTTATATCTCGCATATATTTCTCAATTGTCGCAAAGCTTCTTTCTTCATGCTTTAAATAAAATTCAAATTCCTGCATTTTTTGAGTTACTAAAATTCTGTTCATAAAACACTCTCCTTTTTTGGTTTGTATTATTATTCTACCAAATCCTTGCGAATAATACCAAAATCCCTGATACAGAGAGTTTATATCACAAATCAACATTTTACCATAAATAGCAAAAAATGAAACAAAAAAATTAAAAAAATAAAAAAATATGCCGGTTAACGGCTTGCACGTCGCGCCCCTCGCGCAATTCACACCCACCGCGCATTTCACGCACGAGTCCATCTTACAAATCCACAAGGGATTTTTTTCAGGTTCCCCCTGCCGGTGCTTGTCTTTGACCGCGAGCAGTCTAGACATAGTTGCGACATCATGACGCGCTTCGCGCCATTAACCTATATGGCTACGCCATATGGCAAGTTTTTGTTACAAAAACTTGCCCATCATCCGTGCTTCTCACGGTTCCATTATACTGCACAATCTCGCCGAGTCAAACTCGGCGAGAGGAGCCAAAACGAAAAACCCGCCACGAGGGCATCATGACGCGCCGTTGGCGCTATTAACGTACATAGCGTTCCGCTATGTGGCAAGTTTTTGCGA
>JAZOSC010000090.1:0-3240 GCA_045656925.1 Eubacteriales bacterium
TACGACCCGACTTCTCTCCAAAACGGAGAGGGACGGCTTAGTTTATAGGAGAAGCAGTCTGATTTATTCTGACATTTCAGGCGCCAGCGCGGCATCAAAGATATCGGTAACGGCCTTATCAGGCTCCTCGCTAAGGAGCGATACCACAACCGCGACCAGAGCACCGACAATAAAGCCGGGCACGATTTCATAAATGCCTGTTGCCGCAATGGGGTTCTTCACAATGGCATCGGTGAAAAGCAGCAGCCAGGCAATATCCGTAACTGCGCCGCCGATAATGCCTGCAACCGCGCCCTTATAGTTAAAGCGACGCCAGAAGAGAGAAAGAATCACAACAGGACCAAATGCAGCACCGAACAAGCCCCATGCGTTCTCTACCATAGCCATAATATCCGAGGCCCAGGCATTTTCGCCATTCAAGCCGGAGGCTGCAATCAGGAACGCCACCAGAGAAACGACAAGCACCACAATACGGCTTGCCCAGGTCACCTCGTTGTCGCTTGCCTTACCCTTGCGGATAAGGGGCTTATAGAGGTCAGATACAAAGGAGGAGGAGGCGACAAGCAGCTGGCTGTCTGCCGTGGACATAGAGGCTGCGATAATAGCCGCCAGCAGCAGGCCTGCAATAAATCCGGGGAAGATGCTCTGCACCACCAAGATAAATATATTTTGCTGCTTGCCTGCGGGCAGAAGCGTTGCGGCAAGCGAGCTGCCGTCTGCAAAAATGTAGGTTCTGCCAAGGAATGCAATCATTATCGCAGCAGCCAGCGTCAAAACAAGCCACACAAGGGCCACGGTTGCAGACTTTTTGATCATGGAAGCCTTTTTGATCGACATAAAGCGCACGATAATATGGGGCATGCCAAAGTAACCAAGTCCCCAGCCAAGTCCCGATACGATCTCCTGCCAGGAGGCGGTAAAGGGATTGGGATTAAAGGCTGAAACACCGGGAGTAAAGGCACTCGTAAAGATTTCCTCATGTGCGCCCATTGCCATTGCAATCGGTACGGCAAGGAGTGCCACCAGCATCAAAAGCCCCTGGAAAAAGTCAGTCCAGCAAACAGCCTTGAAGCCGCCGAGGAAGGTGTAGGAAAGCACGATTACAGCAAAAATCGCCATCGCCAGCAGCTCGCGACCACCGAACAGCTCCGGCAGCACGGCAACGAATACCGCAGTGCCTGCATTGAAAGCAGATGCAACGTAAACGGTAAAGCTGATAAGGAAAATAACCGCACAGATTACCTTGAGCGCAGGGTTTGCCGTTGCAAAGCGGTTGGTCAGGTACTGGGGAAGCGTAATAGCATCACCCGAAGCCTGCGAAAAATTACGCAGACGCTTCGCAACAAGCAGCCAGTTGGCCGCCGTGCCGAGTGCCAGGCCAATACCAATCCATACCTTGCCCATACCAAAGGCAAGAATGCTGCCGGGGAAGCCCATGAGAAGCCAGCCCGACATATCGGAGGCCTGTGCGCTCATCGCGGTTACCCAAGGCCCCATCTGGCGGCCGCCGAGGAAATAATCCGCGTCGCTCTTACTGCGATCGCGCAGAAAGAAATAGATGCCGATGCCAAGCATCAGTGCAAAATAAAAAATAAATGCTGAAAATTGCCACATAGTAAGAAAGTCCTTCCTATTAATATTCCTTGCCATTATAGCACAAACAAAGGCAAAATGCAATAGGGAACGCCGTACAGACCAAATTCTGTACGGCGTTCTTGCATATTGGCTGAAGGTATTGGAAATAAAGGTTTTTATTGTAGACGATTTTTAAAACGAAATATATACGAAAAATAAACTTTTTATTTTTTCAGTGAGTCAAGCAGCGTGGGCAGCACACGCGCACCGTATCGCGGCAGGGAAAAATCCCCATCACAAAGGCACCACTCGTAAAGCACTGCGCGCTCCGCCATCGCGTACAGGCGCACAATCTCCGATACGCTCATATCTCCTGTCAGCTCTCCCCTCTCCTGCCCTGCTGCCACGATGCGGCGCAAAAGCTTAAAGTAAACACGGTTATGATCAAGCAGCTGCTTGGTGCCGTGCAGTGTCAGCTGCGTGGAAAGAAGCCTTGACAGCAGCGGGATATCGATACGATTTTCAATCATCGTAAACAACTCTCTGTTCAGGTAAAGCAAGGTTTCATATGCAGGCGCATCGGGATCAAGCGTCCCCCCAAGCTCCTCATATTTTTCATCAAAAAGATAGGCAAGAGAGCCCAGCAGGTCGTCCTTACTGCCGAAATAGTGGTAAAACGAGCCCTTGGAGGTGCCCGACAGCGCAATAATTTCCTCTACCGTAGTATCCTCATAGCCCTGCTCGTAAAAAAGCTTCCATGCGGCATCAACAATCAGACCTTTGGTATTACGGGTGTTCCTTTTGGCCATGGTACACCTCAACTCAGCGGTGATACAGGCGCATGGTCTGATAGGCAGGCTCACAGGTCATCTGCACGCCCAGCTTTTTCAGCACGCTCTCATCAGTCTGAGAAAGAATAACGGTAGAATGTGCATCGCAATGGCGAAGCTGACCGAGCTGGTCGAGTGCCTTGCGGGCGTCTTCCTCGTGCACAGCACAGATGGAGAGTGCAATCAGCACCTCCTCCAGATGCAGACGGGGGTTTTGGTTACCAAGGCGCTCCACCTTAAGATTCGATACAGGGGTAAGGATTTCGGGGGAGATCAGCTTGACCTCCTTGGGGATACCCGCCAACGCCTTCAGCGCATTCAGCAGCATTGCCGAGGCAGCACCCAGAAGCTTGGTGGTCTTACCCGTTACAACGCGTCCGTCAAGCAGTCCGATGGCAACCGCAGGCTCACCCGTTTCCTCAGCGCGCGCCTTTGCGGCGGCAATTTCGGGGCGCGCCGTAGCATCAAGCCCGATCTGCTGCATCAGCATTTTGATCTTATCAGCATCGGCACCGTCGCTATCGCCCTTACGCTTTGCACAGAGTGCATGATAATAGCGGCGCAGGATCTCATCACGCGCGCCCTCCACAACAGCATCGTTATCCACGATACAGTAGCCCGCCATATTCACACCCATATCGGTAGGAGATTTATAGGGACATTCCCCATAAATCCGCTCAAACATCGCCTTGACCACGGGGAATATTTCCACATCGCGGTTGTAGTTTACAGCGGTTTTCCCGTAGGCCTCAAGATGAAACGGATCGATCATATTCACGTCGTTCAGGTCGGCGGTCGCCGCCTCGTAAGCAAGATTGACGGGATGCTTTAAGGG
>JAZOSC010000091.1:0-2310 GCA_045656925.1 Eubacteriales bacterium
GCTTACCCGCGGCATGGAAGCCCCCACCTACGCAACCGACGGCTCTGCCGCCGTAGACCTGCGCGCCGCCCTTGACGAGGGCGCAACCGTCACCATTGCACCCGGCGAGCGTGCACTCATTCCCACAGGCATTGCCATTGCGCCCGAAAGCGCTGACGTGGTTGCAATTTTGGCCCCTCGCAGCGGTCTTGCCTGCAAAAAGGGCATTCGCCTGTCAAACGGCATTGGCGTGATTGACGCCGACTACCGCGGCGAAATCGGCGTCAGCCTGCACAATACGGGGCACGAGGACTTCGTCGTGGCGCGCGGCGACCGCATTGCACAGATGATGTTCATGCCCGTATACGCCGCAGACTTTACCGTTTGCGATGCATTGGACGAAACCGCACGCGGTGCAGGCGGCTTTGGCTCAACAGGTACGAAATAATGCGTATCATTCTTGCATCCAAATCCCCGCGCCGTCGCGAAATCCTTGCCATGCTGGGCGTACAGTTTGAGATTATCAGCGCAGATGCTGACGAGCATAGCACGGAAAATAACCCTGCCGCGCTGGTAACCGAGCTGGCTCTCCGCAAAGGACGCGCCGTGCGCGACCTGCTCATAAAGAAGGGAGAATGGAGCGAGGACGTCCTCGTTATCGCTGCAGATACCGTCGTAGCGGCTGCGAATGAAATCCTTGGCAAGCCCAAGGACGCCGACGACGCCGCCAGAATGCTCCGTATGCTTGCAGACAGCACGCACGAGGTCTTGTCGGGCGTTGCACTGCTCTGCGGCACGAGAGAGCTTGCCGCAGCCGAGCGTACGGGCGTTGTCTTTTCCAAAATGAGCGAGGCGGATATTGCCTGGTACCTTGCAAGCAACGAGCCGTTTGATAAAGCCGGCTCATATGCAGTGCAGGGACTTGCCTCACTCTTTATCAAGGGACTTGACGGCGACTATTTCAACGTCGTCGGGCTGCCCGTCTACCGCCTGAACGAGCTGGTAAAGCAGCTGCTCGGCCGCACACTGACCGAGCTTTGATGCCGCGCACAGCCCTGCCTGCCCCTTCGCTTACAGGAGCGGCCACTTTGTAAAAAACTGTCGCGCCGCGTAAGATTTCTATTGACAAATAACTCCTTTATGCTTATAATTAAACTGTAAAAATCTGATTCCTACAAATAAAGGAGAACGACTATGAAAAAACTGTACACGGGTAAAACCAAGGACGTTTACCAGCTTGAAAACGGCAACGTGCTTTTGAAATTCAAGGACGACTGCACCGGCAAGGACGGCGTATTTGATCCCGGTGAAAACAGCGTTGGTCTGACCATTGAGGGCATCGGCCGCGCAAACCTTGAAACCTCTGTTTACTATTTCGAAATGCTGAAGAAGGCAGGCATCAAAACGCACTACGTATCCGCCAATGTCGAGGAGGCTACGATGGAGGTTCTCCCTGCAGAATGCTTCGGCAAGGCACAGGGCGGCGGCGGTCTTGAGGTTATCTGCCGTCTGGTTGCAACCGGCAGCTTTATCCGTCGCTACGGCGAATATATCAAGAACGGCACCCGTCTTGAGGGCGGCTATGTGGAGTGCACCTTCAAGAATGACGAGAAGGGCGATCCGCTGGTTACCGGCGAGGGCCTTGCCGCACTCGGCGTCATGACCCCTGCACAGTTTGAAAGCCTCAAGGCACAAACCCTGATGATTACCAAAATCGTTGCTGACGACCTCAAATCCATTGGCCTTGACCTTTGGGATATTAAGTTTGAGTTCGGCTACAACAACGGCGAGGTTGTGCTGATTGACGAAATTGCATCGGGCAATATGCGCGTTTACCGCGGCGATGAAATCGTCGCCCCCACCGAGCTGACCAAGCTGATTCTGAACAGATAACAAAAAGGTGCCGCACAGTGTGCGGCACTTTTTAAAAGGATGGCCTATGAAAAAACTGTTTTCCCTGCTCCTGTTACCGATAACGCTCCTTTGCCTGACGACCTGCGGCAATCGCGACAAAGACGAAACCACAGAATATCAAATGATTGCAGAAATTGTGAAAATTGAGGATAAAATCGAGGTAACCGTGGTAGAAAGCCCAATTGCCGACGGCCCCTACCTGGTGATTACAGGTGAGGATACGGCATACCAAAATGCCAAGGAAAAAAGCATCACGCGCGATGACCTGGCAGTGGGCGACACCGTTCTTATCACATACAGCGGTCAGGTCATGATGAGCTATCCGCCGCAGATTGTTGCCCTCTCTATCAAGGTGCAGTGAAAAAAGAAGAGAACACCCTGCTCGGCCTTTTTCTTTTCCCCTTTTTCGGCCACACC
>JAZOSC010000092.1:0-3904 GCA_045656925.1 Eubacteriales bacterium
GGTGACGGATACGACCATTCTTCTTTTGCTCAAGAAGGTAATCCATGATCCCGTATTTCGGATCAAGATAGGCATCGATGTTCAGCTCACACACGTTATGGAATAAGTAAAAATCAAAGTACTCTACCCGACAGCGCTCAAGCTGTGCTTCAAATATCTCCTTGACCTTACTCATGTTGTTTAAGTCAAAGCCCGGAAACTTGGTGGCAAGGCAGAAGCTTTCTCGCGGATATTCGCCCAACACCTCGCCGAGTGCCTTTTCGGACGCTCCTCCGTGATAAGGCCAAGCGGTATCGTAATAGTTGACACCCTTTTCCATAGCGTAGGCAACCATCTGCCGAACGGTGTCAATGTCGACCTTTGCGTAGTTGCCGTCAAGCACGGGCAATCTCATACACCCCATTCCGAGTGCGGAAAGCTTTAGGTCTTGAAAATCTCTGTAGATCATGGATTTTCACCTCCGCAAATTAAAAAAGTATTGAAGAAATCAGCACATCATGCTATCAAAGCTCAATATTTGCATCGCTGTAAGCAAAGAATAATCAACCGACTCTCTCAATTTCCCAAATATCATTGAAATAATCTTTGGTTGTCGGAAGCATGTCCGTTGCTCGAAAATAATATGTTTTACTCAATTCATCTTCACAAGAAAACTCAAAAGATAATTTAGAATAATTTATCCACAATCCATGGCATTAAAATGATCGTGCAAATGAAAATGAGTAACAGTATTGTCCATAAATTTTTTCATTTTTCCTCACAATGTGCTTTGATGAAAAACTCCCCTGACCATACTTTTAAGAGTAAATCAGGGGAATTGGTCGGAGTGACAGGATTCGAACCTGCGGCATCGACGTCCCAAACGTCGCGCGCTACCAACTGCGCCACACCCCGAAAGAATATTGTGACAAAAAGCCGTGACTGCGGCTGCGATTTTCGCTACCGTCAGCGGTCATAACCGCCCTCACTGTGCGCTATGGCCAAGGCATCGGCAGAAGATCTGCTTACCACGATATTATAGCAAACGGGGTGTTTCTTGTCAATCCCTCTCCCAAGAAAAAGCAGAAAAAGAGTCCGACTTTTTTCGTCGGACGCTTTTTTTCGTTGAAATCAGTGCTCTGTCCGCAGAATATCCGCCAGCACAGGCAGAAACTCCTTGAAGGGTGCGCGACGCGCAAGCATGTTGTAAAAGGTTTCAATCATAGCGGCATCCTTTTCATCGGTGATATCGCTATATTTGGCAAGTGCGGCGGCAAGTCCGTTCGCCTTTACATAATCGGTCAGCTCCACAGAGGTGGCATCTGCCTCATTACGGTAGAGATAAGCAGCGGCAATGCCGATACCAATATAAGCGGGAGTTGCGCCTGTTTCCTTTACCATTTTGAAGGCGCCGCCCAGACGGTCGCCTGCACCGACCTTGCGCTTCGGATCGCGACCTACGCGGTCAAGGGCGTCCATCAGAAGGCGATTTTCAAATCGCGGCACAAGCTCCTCGGCAAAACGTACGCAATCATCGCAGGGGGCGCCGTGGCGTTTGGCAAGTGCGCGTGCAGACTCAATGAGCGCACGCATTACAAAATATTTGATTTCGGCATCATCGGTGCCGTCGTGCACGTAGCTGTAATTCTTCAGCACGGAAAGATATGCGGTCATCGCATGGCCCATGTTGTGAATCAGCAGCTTGCGCTCAATGTAATATGCGAAGGGAGAAAAGGTTACAAGGCCCTTGACGGGGGGCAGCTCACAGCCAACGGGGCGGAAGCCTACGGGGTTGGCGGGCAGCTCACTGTATACGTCTGCACAAACGGCAGCAGGATATTTATCGGAAAACTCCTTGGGCGTGGGCGGAACAGTACGACCGACCACAACACTGACGAAGCCGATGCTGTTCTCAAAATATTCCTTATCCTCGTCTGCAATATGGGGGGCAACCAAATCACGCAGATATGTATCAGAGCCGATCAGATTTTCGCAGATGAGAATGTTCAGCGGTACACCGCCTGCCTTATTACGGGCGGCGATGGCTTTTGCAATCAGAGGGGCGACGAAGGGCAGGATATTTGCACCAAGCGCAGTCGCCATAATGTCGGCATCGGCAATCTCTGCAATCGCAGCAGCCTCGTCACGACCGTTCACAGCGCGGACGTTCTTGATCCAGGTGGGCACATATTCGGTACCCATTGTCACGTAAATCGGGTATTCGCGCGCCTCGTTGATGGCGTCAACCATTTGTGTATTCACGTCAATAAACACGGTTTCATATCCCGAGAGATAAAAGCGCTCGGCGATAAAGCCGCGACCGATATTACCGGCACCGTACATAATTGCTTTCATTTTCAATACCTCTGTGTTCATATAAAATTTAAGGTTTTGTCGCGCACCGCGCTTTTTCCTTGCGAAAGAGCGAGCGTTTCTATTATTGTAACACGTGTGGGAAAGTTTGTCAATGTTTTAACACACAATCCCGTAATTTTTGTAAATTGACAACATGCTCGGCTTATGATATACTTGTTTCATAGCCAAAGGGGGTGTTTGCGTGACACAGAAGGAAAAAAAGATACGCATGCGTGCGATCGTAGAGGAATTGAAAAATATCTACCCCGTACCCGTTTGTGCGCTGGAATCGGGGGGCGACCCGTGGAAGCTGCTGGTAATGGGACGCTTATCCGCACAATGCACCGATGCACGTGTAAACCTTGTCTGCCGCGAGCTGTTTGCCAGATTTCCCGATGCCAAAGCACTTGCCGAGGCAGAGCTTGCCGATGTGGAGGCTATTGTACGTCCCTGTGGACTTTATCACACCAAGGCACAGAATATTGTGGACGCCTCGCGCATGCTTCTTCTCGAATATGGCGGCACGTTGCCTTTTGAAATGGACGAGCTGTTGAAATTCCCCGGCGTAGGCAGAAAGATTGCAAATCTTTTGCGCGGTGACGTTTTTGGCTTGCCCGCTATCGTAGCGGATACGCATTGTATTCGTATTTGCGGCAGATTCGGTATGTATCCTGTCACCCTGAAGGACCCTGCACGTGTGGAAAAAATCATGGCGTCTCTGGTGGAGCCTGACGAGCAGAGCGATTTCTGCCACCGCATCGTACAATTTGGCAGAGATGTGTGTACCGCACGTGCACCGCAGTGTGCCATCTGTCCGTTGGCAATGCTTTGCGAGAGCGGACGCAGGAACAAAACAACATAAAATTCACCCCCGTGTGGCTGCTTTCGGCACACGGGGGCTGTTTATTACATTTTGGAAACGCGGACCAGGCGCTCGTAGACCATTGCCAACCAGGCATCGTCATCCATATCTTCATAGGGCTTCTTCTTGCTGATTTCAAGGGTGAGCGAGCCCTGATAGCCATCGCGGTTCAGACGCATCATCATATCTGCATAGTCGTAGCAGCCGTCAAAGGGAACGAGATGATAGTCTGCATCAAGCCAGATGTCATTCTTATCACGGCCGTAGTTATCGTGAATGTGCGTGCAGAGGGTACGGGTGCCGTAAAGGTCAAGCAGCTTGACGTTGCCCGTGTAGCAGAACTCGTGGCCGTTGTCAAAGCAGAAGCCGACGTTTTCCACGCGCTCGTAGCGGTCCATAATAGCGGCCAGATTGCCGATCTTGCGAATGTTTTCAAAGGCAATCTTTACATTCTTTTTCAGTGCGTATTCCACGATGCCGTCAAAGCGCGCAAGGCCGATATCGGAAATGTGGGGCGGCCACCAGCCCGAGGTGACATGTACGACCACGGTAGGCACGCCTGCGGCAGCTGCCGCATCAATGGAGCTGAGAATACTCTGATAAAGCTTGTAGTATTCAAGACCGGGAAGCCAGAGGTCGTTGGTGCCTCCGAAGGGTGCGTGAATAAAATCGTAGGTCAGACCTAATTGCTCCGCCTTTTCGCGCAGG
>JAZOSC010000093.1:0-2920 GCA_045656925.1 Eubacteriales bacterium
CATATTTGGCACTTTCTTTTGGTTTGTGTTCCAATAAAACCGGCCCCCGCCGGCTGTGGGGTTCTGTTTTTTTATGCCGCCTTTTCGGCACGTTTTTTATCAATGATACGGTGCACCAGTTTAACAATTTCAACAAGGGGAATGATGAGGAAGCCCAATCCCATGGCTACGGCATACTCTACAAGTCCAATGGCAACCATGCCAAAGAGATTGGCAATGGGATTAATCAGCACGACCGCAGAGGTCAGGAGCAGGGAGAGAATACCTGCACCCCACAGCCATTTATTCTGGCCCTTCAGGGTGAAGATAGAGCCGCGCAGCGAGCGCATATTGAAGGAGTGGAAGATTTCGCACATGGCAAGCGTGAGAAAGGCCATCGTGGTGCCGTGGACACTATCGGTAATTTCAAAGTTGCCCGTTTCAAAGAAGTGGCCAAGGAAATAGGAAACGATGGTAATCAGGGTAACCAGCACGCCCTGATAAGCGACTGCAGCGCCAAGACCGCTTGCAAAAATGCCCTCGCGGGAGTCGCGCGGCGCACGGTTCATCACGTCAGCCTCCGGCTTTTCCATGCCAAGGGCAAGGGCGGGGAAGCAGTCGGTAATCAGGTTGATCCAGAGCAGCTGAACGGGCTGGAAGATGGTAAAGCCAATCAGGGTTGCAAAGAAGATGGCAAGCACCTCGGAGAGGTTGGAGGCCAGCAGGAACTGAATTGCCTTACGGATGTTGTCGTAAATGCGGCGCCCCTCGCCTGCGGCAGATACGATGGTGGCGAAATTATCGTCGGCAAGAATCATATCCGCTACGTTTTTGGTGACGTCGGTACCCGTAATGCCCATGCCGACGCCGATGTCGGCGTGTTTGATAGAGGGGGCGTCGTTGACGCCGTCGCCCGTCATGGCGGTGACGCGTCCCTTGTGGCGCCAAGCGTTGACGATACGGGTTTTGTGCTCGGGCTGTACGCGTGCGTAGACAGAGTAGCGCTCAACGGCGGTTTCAAATTCCTCGTCGGAGATTTTGTCAAGGTCTGCGCCCGTTATGGCCTCTGCCGCGTCCTCAATGATACCAAGCTCCTTGGCGATGGCAATAGCGGTATCCCTGTGGTCGCCCGTAATCATAATGGGGCGGATACCTGCGTGGCGGCACTCATCAATGGCGGGGCCGACCTCGGGGCGGACGGGATCAATCATGCCGACCAGACCAATGTAGCAAAGGTCACACTCCACCGTTTCGGAGTCATAGACCTCATAGGCGGCAGTCAGCTCCTTTTTGGCGGCGCAAAGCACGCGCAGCGCACGGTCGGCCATTTTTTTGTTTTCAGCAAGAATGGCGGCAGTCAAATCTGCAGTCATCGGGAAAACCTTGCCGTCTATCAGGGCGGTGGTGCAACGCTTCAGCACCTCGTCGGGTGCGCCCTTGGTGAACTGAATCAGCGCACCGTCAGCGGTTTTGTGCACGGTGGACATCATTTTACGCATCGAGTCAAAGGGGACCTCACCGATACGGCTGAAAAGTTCCTTTTGCTCGTTCTTGTCAAGGCCAAGTGCAGCGGCGTAGTTGACCAGCGCGCACTCGGTCGGCTCACCGATGGCGGTACCCACTTCACGGTCAAGCTCGGCATCGGAGCAAAGCGACATGGCGTTTGCAAGCAGCAGCTCGTCGGAGCCTGCATGGTCTACAACGGTCATTTTATTTTGCGTCAGAGTACCTGTTTTATCGGAGCAGATGATCTGCGTACAGCCAAGCGTTTCCACGGCGGTCAGGCGGCGAATGATGGCGTTGCGCTTGGACATATTGGTTACGCCGATGGACAGCACGATGGTAACGACGGTGGCAAGCCCCTCGGGAATGGCCGCAACTGCCAGGGAGATGGCAAGCATGAAGGAGGAAATGATGCTGTCAAAGCCTACACCGTGACGAAGCAGCTGGACGCCGAAGATGACGGCGCAGATGCCGATGACGAGGTAGGTGAGAATACGGGAAAGACCTGCAAGCTTGATTTGCAAAGGAGTTTTGCCCTCCTGTGCATTGGCAAGTGCGTCGGCAATCTTGCCCATTTCGGTATCCATGCCCGTGGCGGTGACAACTGCCTTACCGCGTCCGTAAACAACGGTCGAGCCCATGAACACCATATTTTTGCGGTCGCCGAGGGAAACATCGCCGTTTTCGCCTGCGGTCAGCGCCTCGGATTGTTTGGTCACGGGGACCGATTCTCCCGTGAGCGCGGCCTCCTCAATCTTCATGGAGGCGCATTCAATGATGCGTGCGTCCGCGGGGACGGCATCACCTGCTTCAAGCACGATGATATCGCCTACGACCAGATCCTCGCTGTGTACGGCAAGCTGCTTGCCGTCGCGAAGCACCTTGGAGGTTGCCGCTGCAATTTCCTGCAAGGCCTCAATTGCTTTTTCAGCCTTGCTTTCCTGTAAAACGCCCAGCACGGCGTTGATGATAACCACCGCCATGATGATGACCACGTCGGCAGGGAATTCCCAATGGCCGCCGCTGATGCCGTTGTAGATTTCAACGCCTGCAGAGATGATGGCTGCAACGATAAGAATAATGGTCATCGGTTCGGCAAGCTGCTTGAGAAAACGGCTCAAAAGGCTTTCTTTTTTGCCCTCGGCCAGCTTGTTTTTACCGTTTGCGGCAAGACGCGCAGCAGCCTCGGTGGCGGAAAGCCCCTCTGCGGTGCTATCGGCTTCGCGTAAAACGGCATCGGTTTGTTCAAGATAGTGCTTCATAGTGCTCCTTTCTTTATACGTGGGGTAAAAAAGACTCACGGGGCAACGCAAAAAGGAGGTCGCCCCGTGAGTCTTGTCGATGAAGATAGACCAAACCTTGCGGTTAGTGTTGTTGAGCTATCACACGCAAGCGTGTCAACTACTCCCCCACGGAATATGAGGGAATTATAGCACAA
>JAZOSC010000094.1:0-2297 GCA_045656925.1 Eubacteriales bacterium
CCACAGGAGATACGCAAAGCAGCAAAGCCCTTACTTTTCTCTGGACGGCAGATGAATGCTTGCGTAAAGGGCGATTCGGGACAGCACACCGCATAAAAGCGCGAAAAAACGCATGATTTCTCCTTTCTCCCCTTGCGCGCACACGGAAAATGTGCTAAAATTATCGTATATTGGGGTAGTATACCCTCAAATATTGCAAAACTTTTTTCTGGAAGGAAGTGAACCCGTATGACCAAGGAAGCAATCCGCGCCATCAGGCAGGCAGAGGAGCAGGCTGAGGTTCTTTGCCGCGTGGCAGAGGAAAAGGCTGCCGAAATGCGCGCCCAGATTGAGCGCGAGGGCAAAAGCCATTGTGATAAGGCAACCGAGGAAGCCTCTCTTGAATACGAATCCGAGCTATCCGTCGTGCGCGCACGCACGGCCAGACTCGTTGCCAAAAAGAAAAAGGAAAGCGAAGCAGAGGCTGCGGCCCTGACCGCCGCCGCACGCGAGCATATCGAGGAGGCCGTAAAGCTGATTGTGTGGGGGATCATAGAAAAATGTCAGTAATGCAAATGGAAAAGCTGACCGTTATCGCCCTGCAATCAGATGTGACGCTTCTGCTGAATCAGCTTGCAGCGCTATCTGCGGTAGAAATTCTTCCCGCCAGCACGCAGGATGAGCAAGGCAGCCTGCTTCCCATGCTTTCGGCAGACCGTGCAGAAGCCGAGGCTTGCGCCCTGCGCATTGAGAAGCTGTTACCCATCTTCCTTGCGCGAAATCCGCGCCGCGTCCGTAACAGACGCACCCCGATTGCCGTCGATACAGAAGAATTCACACGTTCAGGTGCCAGAGAGCGTGCCATGAAAACCGCTGCCGAGGCAGAGCGCCTGCTTGCACATATCGAAGAGCTGACGGCGAAAAAAAATGAGGAGCAAGCCGAGATGGCGGCCCTGCTGCCCTATCTCTCGCACCCCTTTGCGCTGGATGACCCTGGCACAAAAGCAACCGCCTTTCTGCTGGGCAGTCTGCCGCCTGATACCGCCACCGATGCCATTGCCGCGGCCGCAACCGCCACGGGCTTTGTCTTTGAGGTGTTGACCACAGATAAAAACGGGATTTATATTGCCGTCATTGCCCACCGCGCCATGCAGGACGAGGTGCGTGCTTCTCTCGCAACGCTGGGCTTTTCGCCCGCAGCCTGGCGCGATCATCACGGACGCGCCACCGCACTGTTTGATGCAGCAGGCGCACGCGCCGCCACACTGGACGATGAGCTTGCCCGTGCCAATGCACAATTAGACTCGCTTGCCGATAATCTGACGGATATGAAAATCCTGTACGATATTCTGCAAACCGAGGCAAGGCTTGCCGCTTACAGCGAAAAAATGCAGGCCCTTGGCAGCTGTGCGGTGCTTTCGGCCTGGTGCCCCACACATGAACGCGCACGCGTAGCCAAGCTGCTTGACGAGCTTCAGGTTGCCTATGATTTCACGCCTGCCGCAGAAGAGGAAAAGGCCCCCGTTCTGGCCGATACCCCTCCTGTAACAGGCAGGCTTGCACCCATACTGAACGCCTATTCTTATCCGTATGCGCTTGGGCGCAGCACGGCATTGCCGCTGCAAATCCTGTTTTTCCTGTTTTATGGCATTTTCTTTGCAGATGTTGGATACGGTATCTTGACCGCACTGCTGTTTTTCCCAATTGCGCGCTTTCTTGCGGTGGAGGATAACAGCAAGCACGCCTTTTACACGTTGGCATGCTGTGGGCTTGGCGCCATTCCGTTTGGCTTTTTTGCGGGAAATTATTTCGGTGACTGGCTTGCCACGTTGCTTGATAAGCCGACGCTGGCGCCGTTTCCCGTGCCGGCTGCACGCCTCGCTTCCCTTCGCACATTTCTTGGCAGGCCTCGCGCCTTCCTCGCACTTGCACTCTCCCTCTCCGCCCTGCTTCTGCTGCTTGATCTGACTGCACGCTTTATTCGGTTATGCCGCGCAGGAAAGCCGCTTGACGGCATCCTCTCGACTCTGCCTGAATTATTCACCCTGGCAGGCCCCGGGCTGCTCATTTTCTATCCGCTGATTGGCCTTGGTGTCACCGTGCTTGGACTAACGGCTACCGCCATCGTCACGACACGCGCAAAAGAGGGCCTTCCGCAAAAGCTTCTTGCTTACGGCGGTGCACTCCTCTCGTATCTCATCAGCCTTTGCGAGCTGCTGCAGGCGGCACGCATCGCACTCATCGGCTTTGCGATTCTCCCCGTTGCATACCTCATCACAAAAATGCCGCTTGCACGCGGTGAAGCGCTGGTATGGTAT
>JAZOSC010000095.1:0-4686 GCA_045656925.1 Eubacteriales bacterium
ATGGCGCAGAAAAATGAAGGATGAGGCTGTTTTTACCGTCAGCCTTGCGTGGCGTCAGCTTTATTGCGGTATCAAATCACTGAAAAAGGATAAGGTTACTTATTACTTTATTGATAATGAGTATTATTTCAAGCGTGATAAGCTTTATGGTGATTTTGATGACGGAGAACGCTTCGCCTTCTTCTGCCGTGCGGCGGTCGAGGCGCTCGGCAAGCTGCAGTTCTATCCTGACGTGCTTCACGCGCACGACTGGCAGGCGGCGCTTTCTATCGTATATCTGAACAGCTTTTATCGTACGCTTGAGGGATATTCTGATATTCGTACCGCCTTTACCATTCATAACATAGAATACCAGGGGCAGTATCATTTTGGTATTCTCGGCGACGTGTTCGGCCTTGGAGTAGAGCAGTATGAGCTGATGGATTTTGGTGGCTGCATCAATCTGATGAAGGCGGCCATCGTGTCAGCCGATGCCGTCAGCACTGTCAGCCCGCGCTACGCTGAGGAGATCTGCACACCCGCATTTGGTCGCGGACTTGACGGAATTCTCAGAGAAAACCGCCATAAGCTCTGCGGTATTCTGAACGGAATTGACTATAAGTATTATAATCCCGCAAAGGATCCTGCTCTTGCCGTGCCTTACAGCTGGCGCGCCCGTGCGGGCAAGGCGGAAAACAAGCTTGCGCTTCAGGCAGCACTTGGGCTGCCCGCGCGCCGTGATGTGCCGATGCTGGCCGTGATTACCCGTCTGGTCGCGCACAAGGGCCTTGACATTATGACGGAGATTTTAACCAAGCTGATTGGCGAGCGTGATGTACAGCTTGTTGTACTGGGCTGCGGCGAGGAGCGCTTCGAGCATTATTTTGCCGAGCTTGGCCGTTGCTTCCCCGATAAGGTCTGCGCGCTTCTCAAGTATGACCGCGACCTCGCCAAGCAGATTTACGCAGCATCTGATATTTTCCTCATGCCCTCGAAAACCGAGCCCTGCGGCCTTTCCCAGATGATTGCATCTCGCTACGGCTCTATTCCCGTGGTGCGCGAAACGGGTGGACTGTTTGACTCTATCAAGGGTTATTGGGAGGAGGGCCGCAAAATCCACGGTAATGGCTTTACCTTTGCCAATTACTGTGGCGCCGAGCTGTATGAGCGCACTGTTGCCGCCATCAATCTCTGGCTTGATGAGGGAAAGCGCGACAGGCTGATGTCTAAAATTATGCGTACCGACTTCTCGTGGGCGGCTGCTGCACGCGAATATTTCTCGATGTACGAGAAAATCTGACAGCATTGTACCATCAAATCTAACAGCAATTTTCCGGAGGAACCCCTACAATGAATTACACCCCCAACGCAAAAGAAGTTAAGAAGAATATTGAAGAAAAGCTCTCCCGCCATTTCGGTGCAAATGCCGCCGAGGCAACCCGTGAGCAGCTTTACAAGGCCGCGGCGCTGACCGTCAAGGATATCCTGACAGACAAGCGCAGCAGATTTAAAAATAAGGTCAATGAGGTTGGCGGAAAGCGCGTGTACTATATGTGCATGGAATTTCTGCTTGGCAGATCGCTGAAAACCAATCTCTGCAATCTGGGCTTGCAGGAGGCCTACCGTAAGGCACTGAAGGGCTTTGGTGTGGATCTGGATGATCTTTATGAGTGTGAGCCGGATGCCGGACTTGGAAACGGCGGTCTTGGACGCCTTGCGGCTTGCTTTATGGATTCGCTCTCCTCGCTCGATTATCCTGCCACCGGCTTCTCGCTTTGCTATGAATACGGTCTGTTCAAGCAGATGATTGTCGACGGTATGCAGATTGAGCTGCCCGATGTCTGGCTTCCCGGCGGCGAGGTGTGGCTGGTACCGCGCAGTGACCGCGTTTATCGCGTGCGCTTTGGCGGCAAGGTCAAGGAAATCTGGCAAAACGGCAGATTGGAAATTGCGTATGAGGGTGGCGAGGAATATGAGGCCGTCCCCCACGATATGATGATTTCGGGTGCGGACAGCGAGGCGGTTTCTCAGCTTCGCCTCTGGAAGGCGCGCACCGTCAGTAAGTTTGATATGGGACTGTTTTCCCAGGGCCAGTACACCCGTGCGCTTGAGGAAAGCAATAACGCCGAGATTATCTCCAAGGTGCTTTACCCATCCGATAATCACACCGAGGGCAAGCTTTTGCGTCTTACGCAGCAGTATTTCCTGGTTTCGGCATCCTGCCAGAGCATTATCCGCGATCATATGGCGGTATACGGACGTCTTGACAATCTGCCTGAAAAGGTTTCGGTTCACATCAACGATACGCACCCCGCGCTTTGTATTCCCGAGCTGATGCGTATTCTGATTGACGAATATTTCTTCCCCTGGGATCAGGCATGGGATATCGTTACCCGTACGGTTTCCTATACCAATCATACGGTTATGCCCGAGGCGCTTGAAAAGTGGGATGAGGATCTTTTTGCCCTGAAGCTCCCCCGTATTCATATGATTGTCAAGGAAATCAACGAGCGCTTCTGTAAGGAGGCATGGGAGTATTATCCCGGCAACTGGAACCGCATTTCTGCGATGAGCGTGATTGCATACGGACAGGTGCGTATGGCCAATCTTTCTGTGATTGGATCGCATAAGGTAAACGGCGTTTCCAAGCTTCATTCCGATATTCTGACCGAGAGCGTTTTTCACGATTTTTACCGTATGTATCCCGATCGCTTTACCAATGTGACCAACGGCATTGCACACCGCCGTTGGTTGGTCTACTCCAACCCTCAGCTTGCGGCGCTGCTTGATGAATGCATCGGTACGGGCTACCGCAAGAATCCAACCGAGCTTGAGAGCTTTCTGAAGTTTAGCGAGGATAAGGCCGTGCTTGAGCGTCTTGCTGCGATCAAGAAAAGCAACAAGGAGCGCTTTGCCGCACATCTTTATAAGAAATCGGGCATTGCTCTCGATACCAATTCCATCTTTGACGTGCAGATTAAGCGCTTGCACGAATATAAGCGACAGCTTCTGAATGCGCTGAACATCATCGGCCTTTACCTTGACCTTAAGGAAAACCCGAATCTGGATATGCAGCCGCAGACCTTTATTTTCGGCGCAAAGGCGGCACCCGGCTACGCGATGGCAAAGCGCATTATCAAGCTGATTTGCATGATTCAGAAGGATATTGAGGCGCATCCTGCCATCAGGGAAAAGCTGCGTGTTGTATTCCTTGAGGATTATAATGTCAGCACTGCCGAGGCGCTGATTCCCTCTGCTGAAATCAGTGAGCAGATTTCGATGGCAGGCAAGGAAGCCAGCGGCACAGGCTGCATGAAGCTGATGATCAACGGTGCACTGACCATCGGTACGCTGGACGGCGCAAACGTTGAAATGCAGGCGGCGACCGGCGCTGAAAACATGTTCATCTTCGGCTTGACTGCCAATGAGGTGAACGAGCTGTGGTCCCGCGGCTATAATTCGGCACTTTACTACGCACAAAATGAGCGCTTGGCGCGCATTGTCAACTATCTGAACGTCGGCTTTGCGGGCGAGAACTTCTCGGATATTGCCACCTATCTGCTTGCAGGTCACGGTGTGGCAGATCCTTATCTCTGCCTTGCAGATTTTGAGTCCTACCGTCAGGCACACATCGCGGCGCTCGCGGCATATGGCGATCCCATTCGTTGGAACCGTATGTCGCTGGCGAATATTGCGGGTGCGGGCTTCTTTGCAGCCGATCGCAGCATCAACGATTACGCAAGAGATATCTGGCATCTTGAGCGCATGACAGACAAATGATTCCTAAAATTCCGCTTCAAGCTAAGCTCCCCCTGATCCGTCGTACGGTCAGGGGGAGAGATATGACTGCCCGCGGTGCTTTTTCCTCGGCTGATATATTGACTTTTACCGTTCAGGTCCCCCGTGCGCTTGGTGCGGGGGCAGTTGTGCTGCGTATCGCCGCTGACGGTGCAGACGATCGGGATATGCCCCTTGTCTTTGTCGACACGCGTCATGGGTGGGATACCTACCGCATTTCACTTTCCTTGCGTGTGCTTTGCGCACCTGAGGCGCATGGGCTTTTTTATTATGAATTTCTGTTTCTGCGCGGTGTGGATACACTTTTTACCGATACCGCTGAGGATAATGTAACCTATACCCTTGCTGCGCACAGTAAGGGGCGTTTTCGTTTGCTGGTGGCGCAGAGTGATTTTGAAACCCCCAAAAGCTTTCACGGCAAGACGATGTATCACATTTTTGTTGACCGCTTTGCCCCCCGTGGCGGTACACGTCCTGCAGATGCCGTCTACCATGAAAAATGGCATGAGGAAATTGAGCAATTCGGGGCCTATCCGGGTGCGCCTGTCGCCAACAATGAGTTTTACGGCGGTACGCTCTGGGGCATTCTGGATAAGCTTGATTATCTTGCCTCGCTCGGCGTTGGGATTATATATCTGTCACCAATCTTTAAGTCGCCCTCTAACCACAAGTATGATACAGGGGATTATGAAACGGTTGATCCGCAGTTTGGCGGCGAGGAAGCACTCCGTGCCCTGATTGATGCCGCACGCGAGCGCGGTATTGGTGTCATGCTGGACGGTGTCTTCAACCATACGGGTGATGATAGCCGTTATTTCAACCGCCGTGGCAGCTATGATACGGTGGGGGCCTATCAATCCAAGAATTCGCCCTATTGTGATTGGTTTTACTTTAAAAAGCATCCCGATC
>JAZOSC010000096.1:0-4428 GCA_045656925.1 Eubacteriales bacterium
GGCTCGGCAGGTGTGGCAGGTAAAAGCCTGATTGCGGCAATTGCCGAGGTGCGCGATTCGGTGGTGGAGATTTCCACCGAAACGATTTCGGGACGGGGCCAGCTGACGGCAGGCGCAGGCAGCGGCGTGATTATCCACAAAGATGGTATTATCGTCACCAACAACCACGTGATTGAGGGTGTGAGCAGCATTTACGTCCGCCTGACCAACGGGCATACCTACGAGGCGTATCTGCGTGGCACCGATGAGGAAAACGATATTGCAATTTTAAAAATTGCGCCCACCGAGGCGCTGACCGTGGCCAGGCTGGGCTGCAGCGCGGCACTCGCGCTGGGTGAGGAGGTCTTTGCCATCGGCAACCCCCTGGGGCAGCTGGGCGGCACTGTCACCAACGGCATTATCAGCGCCCTGGAGCGTGAGGTGCAGATGGAGGAGAATCTGACGATGACCTTGATTCAGACCAACGCAGCCATTAACGCAGGCAATTCGGGCGGAGGGCTTTTCAATATGGCGGGGGAGCTGATTGGTGTGGTGAATGCCAAATACTCCGCGACGGGAGTCGAGGGGCTTGGCTTTGCCATTCCCATTGATACTGCCGTTCTCTCCATCAACGATTTGCTTCATTACGGCTATATCAAGGGGCTGCCCTCACTTGGCGTCACGCTCGTTGACCGCACTGTAAACTATTTTTATACGCTGCCTTACGTGTATGAGGCACCTGCAGGCTCTGTCCTGACCGAGAGTGACCTGATTGCCGCCGTCGACGGCAAGGCGACTTCAACCGTGGACGCCCTGAAGCGCCTGATTCGCAGTCAGTATCAGGTAGGAGATACGGTAGCCCTGACGGTTTACCGTAAAAGCGGCAGCACCTACGGTGAGGCCATGACCGTGCAGGTGACGCTGGTGGAATACGTGCCGTCGGGCAACGTAAATTTTGAATAACCCCCTTTGCTTGAAAGGAGAGTACGATGTATAACATTTTAGTAGTGGACGACGAAATCCGTATCAGGTCTATTATCCGCAAATACGCTGAATTTGAGGGGTATACCGTTACCGAGGCAGGGGACGGTATGGAGGCGGTGCGCCTTGCCCGTACGGGCGAGTTTGATATTATCATTTTAGATATTATGATGCCCGAGCTTGACGGCTTTTCCGCCTGCAAGGAAATTCGTAAGACGGCGCAGACGCCCATCATCATGCTGTCGGCACGTGGCGAGGAATACGACAAAATCAACGGCTTTGAGCTTGGTGTTGACGACTATGTGGTCAAGCCTTTTTCTCCCCGTGAGCTGATGCTGCGTGTGGAGGCGGTGATGAAGCGCGTGAAACAGCGCAAGGTCGAGGCGGTCAGCGAAAATCAGGTGCTTGAATTTGACGAGGGGGGCTTACGCGTCGACCTGACTGCACGCACGGTGTCGATAGACGGCAGGCGCGTGGAGATGTCCCCCAAGGAATACGACCTCTTCTTCTACCTGCTCCGCAACCGTAACGTCGCGCTTACTCGCGAGCGCCTCATCAGTGAGGTGTGGGGCTATGATTTCTTCGGCGATGCACGCACGCTTGATACGCACATCAAGCTGCTTCGCAAAAGCCTGGGACGGTACAGTACCTATATCGTGACGCTGCGCGGCGTGGGCTATCGCTTTGAGGAGCAGAAATGAGCAGAGCTATTTTTAAGAAAAAGCAGCACGTGGGCATTCGTGCCAAGCTCGTCGCATCGCTGGTGATTTTCACGATGCTCGTGCTGGTTTCCATCTGGGTGCTGCAGATCAAGCTGCTTGCCTATTTCTACGAGAGGGCCAAGTTTGATGAGCTGAATGATGCCTATGGCTCGATTCTCGAGCATTTTGGTGACGATGATTTTGAGGCGCAGCTGGAGGCCGTGGCACAGAAAAAGGGTATTTGCGTGCGCGTCTTTTCTGTCGGAAACGGTGTGGGCAGAGAGCTTGCCAGTGCCGAGGCAGGCTCCGACTGTATGATACATCATATTTCAAAGGAAATTATTTCCAATCTCTATGCTCGGGCCAAGGCAAACGGCGGCAAATACGATAAGCGCATGGAATTCAGCGGCCAGATTTCCGAGGGCGAGCGAGAGGATTTTTATTTTCCCGGCCTGCACAGGCCAACCGACGTCACCAGTGCCATCTGCGTGCGACTCCTTTCGGTTGACGGGGCGGAATACTGCCTGTTGCTGGATAGTGAGCTGACGCCTGTCAGCGCTACCGTCAATACCCTGAAGGTGCAGTTTCTTTGGACGGCGGTGCTTTTGCTCTTTGCCGCAACGCTGTTTGCACTTCTTCTCTACCGCATTATCGCCACGCCCTTGACGGCGATTACCGAAAAGGCGAGGAAATTAGCGGCAGGGAATTATGAGGCCGATTTTGAGGGACACGGCTACCGCGAGGTGGAGGAGCTTGCAGAAACCCTGAACTTTGCCGCACGGGAGATTGGCGCAACCGACCATCTTCAGAAGGAGCTGATAGCCAACATCTCGCACGACCTGCGTACGCCGCTTACCATGATTAAGGGGTATAGCGAGGTGATGCGCGACCTGCCTGGCGAGAACAATGCCGAAAACGCGCAGATCATTATTGATGAAACCTCCAGGCTTTCCGAGCTGGTCAGCGACCTGCTTGACCTTTCCAAGCTGCGCGCAGGGACAAAAAAGCCTGAGCTTGAGGTCCTTGATATCAGCGCCCTGACGAGTGAGGTGATGAAGCGCTATGAGGCGCTGGTCAAGCACAACGGCTATACCATTCTCTTTGAAAGTGAGGGAGAGGCCAGGGTGCTTGCCGACCGTACGATGATTTTGCAGGTGATCTACAATCTCATCAACAATGCCATCAACTATACGGGCGATAGCCTTCGCGTGCGTGTCAGCCTGACCAAGCAATCGGGCGTCATGCGCCTGAGCGTAGCAGATGAGGGCGAGGGAATTGCCCCTGATGCCATCAAGCATATCTGGGATCGCTATTACCGTGTGGATAAGGTGCATAACCGTGCTGTGATCGGCACGGGACTGGGGCTTTCCATCGTCAAAAGCGTGTTGGAGGCACACGGTGCAGCCTACGGTGTGGATAGCGCCCTCGGCGTGGGCAGCATCTTCTGGCTTGAGCTGCCGCTGGTCGATGATGCGCCCCCCAAAAATTAATGTTGCCTTTTTTGTGGCGGCATGGTAAAATAAGTATAGCAGAGGGCCGCCGATGCATCGGCGGCCCTGGTTTTTATGAAGGAGAGTCATATGTGGTGGGAGAGAATCGTGCGCTGCCCCGTTTGCGGGGGCGCCATGCAAAAGGAGAATCACACGCTTGCCTGTACGGGCGCGCGTCGCCACACCTTTGATTTTGCGGCACAGGGCTATGTCAATCTGGCAGGGCCGCGTGCTTCGGGCGGTGGGGACGATGCGACGCTGATTGCCGCACGCACCGCTTTTTTGTCGGCAGGGCATTATGCCCCCTTTGCCGCCTGTGTGGAGCGCGTGCTGGGGACGCATCTGCCGCTTGGTGCCACGGTGCTGGATGCAGGCTGTGGCGAGGGATATTATACCTGCCGTATGGCAGAGGCGGGCTTTCGCATGCTCGGCATTGACCTTTCCAAGCGCGGTATCCGTACCGCTGCTTCCGCGGCGAAACGGCAGGGGCTTGATGCACTGTTTGCCGTTGCGGGTATTTTCAGTATGCCTGTGGCAGATGCCTCGCTTGATGCCGTGGTCAGCCTGTTTGCGCCGCTTGATGAAAAGGAGCTTCTGCGTGTGCTGAAGCCGGGCGGCGTGCTTGTAACGGCAGGTGCAGGGCGCAGACATCTTTTTGCACTGAAGCATGTGCTTTATGACACGCCGCGTGAAAATGAGCCGCGTGCAGACCTGCCTGCGATCATGACGCCCGTGTATACGGAAGCGCTTTCCTTCAATATGAATCTGGGGGCAGGGGATTTGCAGAATTTGTTTGCGATGACACCCTATTATTACCGCACATCGCGCGAGGGACAGGCGCGCCTGCACGCGCTTCATAGCCTGACGGTCGGCGCTGAAATGGATATTGGTGTTTACCGTAAGGCATAAGCCTGTTTTGCAAAAGGGACGGAGCATGGCTCCGTCCCTTTTGCTTTAAAACTCATCACAGTATGCCACTAAAATCTGCGCCTGGGGCGTTTTACGGTGCGCGGCCTTCTTGCAGCCAGCAGTGCGCCTGCGGTGGCAAGAAAGGGAATTGCCGCGTAAAGCCCTGTCTGCAGCGCGATGCCCGTAGGACTCGCCTTTGGCAAAAACAGAGCCGTAAGCAGAAGCGCAAGGAGTAAAAGCCCCCCCGAGGTGATGCCGCAAAAAAGCGGCCCACGCCTCCGATGCAGCCCGGTGGCGATTGCCCCCATGAAAAGGGCGGTTAAGTAAAGCGCTGCCAGTGCGGCAGGTCTTGCATATGCCCACGGATT
>JAZOSC010000097.1:0-3816 GCA_045656925.1 Eubacteriales bacterium
TGAAATAACCCTTATCACACCAATTTTTATAAATGCGCTCCTCAAATTCACCGGGAGCATACGTTTTTGGGAGTTCGTGTTGCTGATTCATAGTGAGCCTCCATAGTTTATAATACAATAAATTAATTATAACACGCGCGAGAGTGAATGTCAACTGCCGTTTTTGGGGAAGTTGAAAAAAATGTCAGAAATTTTTTCAAAAAGGTATTGACAAGGGGGGAAACTTTTGTTATAATATCACCGTTGCTTGATGAGAGCACACGCTGCTATAGCTCAGTCGGTAGAGCACGTCATTGGTAATGACGAGGTCATCGGTCCGAATCCGATTAGCAGCTCCATAAAACAAAGCAGTCCCCCAATCGGGGGGCTGCTTTGTTTTTTATGCGGCTGCTGATGGGCACGAGGAGCGATATGGAAGATGCGGAATATCCGACAAATTCAATTTGTTTTCAGCGCATCTTCCTACGGGCTTTGCCCGTGGACGGTCACGAATCCGATTAGCAGCTCCACCAAAAAAGCCCCTCGGTCGGGGGGCTTTTTTCGTTTCCGCGCGCTCACCGCCCATTGAAAAGAATTTTAACATTCGGAATTTCCAAAAGTTTGTCGAAGCTGCATTGACAGTTCCCACTTTCTATGTTATACTATACTGTAATATTTTGAATTTCCATTCGGAGGTTTCTTATGACCGAGCATCACGAGCTGCCGAAAACCTACGCCCCCGGCGAGTTTGAGGAGCGCATTTATAGGACCTGGTGTGAAAAGGGCTACTTTACCGCCAAGGCTGACAGAAGCAAAAAGCCCTATACCATCGTCATGCCCCCGCCAAACATTACGGGGCAGCTGCACATGGGGCACGCACTGGATAACACCCTGCAGGATATTCTCATTCGCTATAAGCGTATGAGCGGCTTTGCCACCCTTTGGCTGCCCGGCACCGACCACGCCTCTATCGCAACCGAGGCAAAGGTGGTTGAGGCAATGCGGGCAGAGGGACTTTCAAAGGACGACCTCGGCCGCGAGGGCTTTCTTGCAAGAACCTGGGAGTGGAAGCGTCAGTACGGCGGCCGCATCGTTTCCCAGCTGAAACGCCTTGGCTCCTCCTGTGACTGGGCGCGCGGGCGCCTTACGATGGACGAGGGCTGCTCCGCCGCCGTCAAGGAGGTGTTTGTCCGTCTGTACGACAAGGGGCTGATCTACCGCGGCAATCGCATGGTCAACTGGTGCCCCACCTGCGTTACCTCGATTTCCGATGCGGAGGTTGAGTACGAGGATAAGGAAGGGCGCTTCTATCACCTGCTCTACCCCGTGAAGGAAACGGGCGAGATGCTGGAGCTTGCCACCACCCGTCCCGAAACGATGCTGGGCGACACCGCCGTTGCCATCAACCCCGAGGACGAAAGATATATGCACCTGCACGGCTGTCACGTGCTGCTGCCCCTCACGGGCCGTGAAATTCCCATCGTTTTAGACGAGCATGCCGACATGACAAAGGGCACGGGCGTGGTAAAAATCACCCCTGCACACGACCCGAACGACTATGAGGTCGGTGAGCGTCACAATCTGCCGCGCATACGCGTATTTACTTACGACGGCAGAATGACGGGGGCTGCTGACAAGGCTGCCGCCGATGCCCTCTTTGCACGCGGCACCGCTGCCGTGGGCGAGCCGTTGGTGCTTGACTGCGGCAAATACGCAGGCATGACCACTATGGAGGCACGCAAGGCTATTCTTGCCGACCTTGAGACCGCAGGCCTGCTAAAGGCGGTGGAGCCGCTTGCACACAACGTCGGCACCTGCTACCGCTGCCATCAGGTCATTGAGCCGATGGTTTCCAAGCAATGGTTTGTCAAGATGGAAGCGCTTGCCAAGCCTGCCATCGCCGCCGTCCGCGAGGGACGCACACGCTTTGTACCCGAGCGCTTTGAAAAGAACTATCTCCACTGGATGGAAAATATCCGTGACTGGTGTATTTCCCGTCAGCTCTGGTGGGGACACCGTATTCCCGCCTTCTACTGTGACGAGTGTGATGAGGTTGCGGTCACCAAGGCGGATACCGCCGTTTGCCCCAAGTGCGGCAAGGCCATGCGTCAGGATCCCGATACGCTGGATACCTGGTTCTCCTCCGCGCTCTGGCCCTTCTCTACCCTCGGCTGGCCCGAAAAAACCGACGACCTTGATTTCTTCTATCCTACCAACACGCTGGTGACAGGCTACGATATTATTACCTTCTGGGTATCCCGTATGATTTTCTCGGGCCTGGAATACACGGGCAAGGAGCCGTTTGACACCGTGCTGATTCACGGTCTTGTGCGTGACGCACAGGGACGCAAAATGTCCAAGTCGCTTGGCAACGGCATTGATCCCCTCGCCATCATTGACGAGTTCGGTGCCGATGCACTGCGCTTTGCGCTTGCCACGGGCAACTCCCCCGGAAACGATATGCGCTTCTCCGACGAGAAGATCGAAGCGGCCAGAAACTTTGCCAACAAGCTCTGGAACGCGTCGCGCTTCGTGCGTATGAACCTGACCATTGACAAGGTTGCGCTGCCCGCCAAGGAGATGCTGGCACCCGAGGACAAGTGGATTCTTACTGCCTACAACCGCACTGTCAAAAGCGTACGCAACGCCCTTGACAGCTACGAGCTTGGCGTGGCACTCTCCACCCTCTACGATTTCCTGTGGGACGTCTTCTGCGACTGGTACATTGAGCTTTCAAAGGCCAGACTCTTTGAAAAAGAAACCGAAGGCAACAAAACCGCACAGCAGGTGCTCTGCTACGTGCTGGTCGGCACCCTCAAGCTGTTGCATCCCTTTATGCCCTTTATCACAGAGGAAATTTACAGCGCACTCCCCCACGACTGCGACAGCATCATGATCGACACCTATCCCGAGGCAGACGCCGCGCTTGATTTTGCTGACGAGGCCGAGGACATGGAGCGTGTGATTGCTGCGATTCGTGCCATTCGTCAGCGCAGAAACGAAATGAACGTGCCCCCCTCAAGGAAGGCGAAGGTATTTATTGCCACCAAGCACCCCGAAAGCTTTGGCACGGCGACCGCTGCGTTCTTTGCCCGCCTTGCTTCTGCCGCCGACCTCACGGTTGCCGAGCAGTTTGACGAGAGCGTTATTTCCGCCGACAGCGCGGTGCAGATTGTCACCGATGCCGCCACCATTCTGCTGCCCCTTGCCGACCTTGTAGATATGGAGAAGGAAAAGGCCAGATTAGAGGCGGAAAAGGCCCGTCTTGAGGCTGAAATCTCCCGTGTAGAAAGAAAGCTTGCAAACGAGGGCTTTGTTGCCAAGGCACCTGCCGCCGTCGTTGATGCCGAGCGTGCAAAAATGGAAAAATATCAGGAAACCCTTGCAGGCGTCCTTGCGGCACTTGCAAAGCTGAGCTGATTTGCCCCGTAAAAAAGGGAGCAGACCGTACGGTCTGCTCCCTTTTCTGCCGAAAACGGCTATGAATTTTCATTTCCTTTACTGATGCTTTCGCAAAAGCACGTCAAAATTGTCGCACAGGCGATAAAGCGTGCCATAAAAGCTATCAAGCTCCCCCTCGGTAATACCCTCGGATACGGCGGCCTCAATCGCATGCATCGTCCGCAGCACGTCAGCGGCAATTTCCCTGCCCGTCGCGGTCAGCTGATATTTCTGCTTATAGCGCAAGGGCCCCTCGCGCAGCACGTAGCCGCGCGCCGTAAGCTCCGCCATCGTACGCGAGATCTGCGCCTTATCTACCTCACAGGCAAGGGCAAGCTCCGCGGCGGTAAGCCCGTCTGTGCTTTCATAAATACGGCAAAGACAGACAGCACCCGT
>JAZOSC010000098.1:0-3117 GCA_045656925.1 Eubacteriales bacterium
TCCCTCGGTTGAAGCGTAGTAAACATTTGTAAGGTTCTTAGATGTTATAGCATTTTTGCGAATGAAGTTAACAGACTGAGGAATGATGATATCGGTGTAACTGTCACAGTCAAAAGCTCTTTCTCCGATCTCACCTATACCGTTCCCAAGCAAGATCTCCTTTAGATTATCACAGCCTGCAAACATTCCCTCGGGGATATCTGCGATAACGGGGACACCGTGTGAGCCGATTACGGTGTCGGAGCCGATGCCCACCGTGGTAACCTCTACGCCTGCGCGGCGCAACAGGTCAAGGGGGCAGAGCGCTTCGATCTCCTCAAAGCCGTTTGCAAGAAACAGGTAAACCATAAAATACTCCTTGTCGGAAAATTTCGATTATGCGAAAAATTTGCCGAGGTCGCTGATGGCAACGGTGCTTTCCTCACGCGTATCAAGCGCCTTGATCTTGACACTGCCTGCGGCAAGCTCATCACCGCCCATAATCACGACGTGGCTGTAATTCTCCTTGGCAGCAAAGTCAATCTGCTTGCCGAATTTTTTGTTGCCCAGGTAAAGGGTTGCAGGCACGCCGTGGGCGCGTATCTCATCAACCAGAGCGGTATAGGCCTCAAGCGGTACGTCTGCAAAGCGGGTGACAAGCACCTTGGTGCCAATTTTGTCTGTATCGGGCACAAGGCCGTGGGTGGTCAGGAAGTTTTCAAGTGTCACGTCGCCCATGCCGTAGCCAACGCCTGAAATTTTGGCGTTTTTGACAAAAAGACCGACGAGGTTGTCGTAGCGGCCGCCGCCGAACATGGCGCGGTTGTTTTCGGGGGCCTTGTCAAACACCTCAAATACGGTGCCCGTATAGTAGTCTAGACCGCGAATGATGCCAAAGTCAAACACGCAGTATCCGGCAAGTCCCGTTTTGTTTAGGGCGTCGAAGAGCGAGGTCAGCTCCTGTGCACCCAGCGAGTCGGGGCAAAGCGCAGTTGCTTCCTCTACACTCATGCCGTAAAGCGCGTCAATGCGGGCAATCTGCTCCTCGTCAAGCCCAAGTGCCTTCAAATCGTTTTCGTAGCTCTCACGGGTAACCTTGTTTTTGCGGTCAACCACCTTCGATACCTTGCGTGCGCCCTCGGCGTCAGTGCCGGCAATGGCGGCGATGACATCATTGAAGAAGCGGCGGTTGTTGATATGCACGCAAAACATTTTCTCATCTGCACCGAAGGCGCGCAGCAGTGAGATGGCACTTTCGATGACGTCGAGATCCGCCTCAAAGGTGTCACAGCCGAAAATGTCGACGTTCAGTTGCCAGAATTCGCGCAGGCGACCGCGCTGCGGCCGCTCATAACGGTACATGTTGGAAATACAAAACCATTTCAGGGGATAGCTTAATTCCCCCATCTTGGCCGCAACCATGCGTGCAACGGTGGGTGTCATTTCAGGGCGGATCGCAAGGCTTCTGCCACCGCGGTCGGTAAAGTTATAGGTTTGCTCCTTGGCAAGCTCCTCTCCGCTTTTTGCGGCGTAGAGATCAAGGCTTTCGAGCATAGGCCCGTCGTATTCATCAAAGCAAGCGTTCTCAAGCGATTTTCTGATTTTGCCGAAGAACCAATTTCTGAGTCTCATTTCACGGGGGTAAAAATCACGGGTCCCCTTGTAGGGCTGGGTAGACAGCTTGATTTCCATAAGATAACCTTTCTGACGTGGAAAATATAAATATACAGTATATATTATAGCATAGAACCCTTGGCTTGTCCATAAGGAAAGCAAAGTTTTTTGCGTTGCTTTTTGCGGGAAAAAGGTATTGCTATTGCGGGTGCATCGTGGTATAATGGTGACGGTAGCGACAGGCGAGGCGTTTAAAATAGAAAAACGCCCTGCTTGCAATGCCAAAAATTAGAAAATTTAATCTAAAAATTGGAAAGTTTTATTTTAAACTTGGAAAGAGGCTGATTGTGGAAATGTTTTTTGCAAATGATGTCGGCGGCAACGCGGACATGACGCGCGAGGAGCGCTTTATCTCTGTTTTTAAGGATAAAATTCATCGCGAGGGGGCAGACCGTCTGCTTGACTATCTCTGCTCGGACAACTGTGATTTCTTTACCGCTCCCGCCAGCACGCGATATCACGGCTCCTATCCCGGCGGCCTTTTGGAGCATAGCCTCAATGTTTACGATTGCCTGTGCGATTATCTTACCCGTCCCCGTGTGAGAGAAATTTACGGCTTGAGCTTTACCGAGGAAAGCATTGCCATCGTGTCCCTTCTGCATGATTTGTGCAAGGTGAATTTCTATAAGGAAAGCACCAGAAATGTTAAGGAAAACGGCGTCTGGAAGGCGGTGCCCTTTTATACCATTGAGGATGAGCTGCCCTACGGTCACGGTGAAAAATCGGTATACATCATTTCAGGCTTTATGCGCCTGACGCGTGATGAGGCTTTTGCCATTCGCTATCATATGGGATTTTCCGGTAATGAGGATAACAACACCGTGGGTGCGGCCTTTGCCAAGTTCCCGCTTGCGGTGGCACTTGCAACGGCTGACCTTGAGGCGGCTTACTTTATCGAGGGGACACCAAAGTAATGCGGGGAAGAAAATTGGTTTTTCAAGCGGTTCGTGCATGGCTTGCGGACGGGGAAAATCGCACGCATGCCCTTTGCACCCTGCGTTATCTTTTCCCGCTGCTGTGGGCGGCGCTGCTCGGTGTGCTTGGCTTCTTTTATAATATCCGCGCGGGCCTTGCAGGGCGCCTATCCCTCTGGCAGCTTTTGTTCAATACTGTAAAGCAGGGCAGACAGGCGCTGCTGACGGAGAGTGCCGTGGGTGCCGCACGCGGCTACTATATTTTGCTGCTGACAGGTGTTGCGGTGGCGATTCTTGCCACACTGGCAGCACTGATCTTGTCGGTTATCGCTGCCTATACCTATTTTGTGGCAACGGGTAAGCGCAGCAGCAGGGAAGAATGTCGTGCCGCTAAAATTTTATTCCGCGCGCTTTTCCGCGGTCGCGTGTCGCTTCTTCTTTCTAATATTCTTTTGCTGGTGCCTGCGCTGTTTCCGCTTTATTTCTGCGCTGTGTCAAACCGCCATCCGGGCGGCGGCTTTATCACACTTGGCTTTGATCCTGTGCTGAC
>JAZOSC010000099.1:0-12144 GCA_045656925.1 Eubacteriales bacterium
TTGTGGATAATCACGCCGCTGCCTGCGCCTGCCGTCAGCTGGCCCCGTCCCGAAATCGTTTCGGTGGAAATCTCCACCACCGAATCGCGCACCTCGGCAATTGCCGCAATCAGGCTTTTACCTGCCACACCTGCCGAGCCATTTACCGAGCCGACAAGCGTGCTGCCGTCGTTTTTGGGAATCACGACATCCGCATAGGGGTAGCTTTCGGCATCGCCGACACCGACGGGCGCTTCGGGCGTACCGCCGCCCGTGCTGCCACCCTGCACAAGGCCGCCCTGCGCGGGTGCGCCGCCCTGCTCTGTACGCCTGTCCGAAAGCAGGTCGGCAATCAGATAGCCGCAAAGCCCCGTCACAGCCGTAAGGAGCAGACAACAGGCAACAATCAGGGCAATCAGCGCACCTACCCTGCGGCGCGGCCTCGCGGCAACATCCTCACTCTGCACACGGCCTACGCCCTGATAGGAAACGCCGTACCACTGTACGGACGATGCCGCCCCCTCCTCGGAAGTCGGCAGAGATGCACCGTCAATGACGTCGCCCTCCGCGATATCATCAAAGAAGGACGCCCCACGCTCCTCCTTATGATCGTTACAGTCAGGATAATACTCGCTCATTGTCAAGTGCTCCTTTCTCTTTTCTATTCATCCTTTAGTATACCGATATAATGTGAAGGTTCTATGAAATGACAGAAAAAATACCTTGAATTTCCCGAAATCGTCATTTTGCGTTGCAATTTCCCATCCTCATATGCTATAATGAATATATCTTATTATAAAACAGGAGGACGGCGATGGAACGCACAGTCAGGACGCTTGTCGGCGCACACGGCATTACCGAGGTGGCACCCATTTCGCTTGCCGACGCCACGGTCACGCGCAACTATCTTCTGGCGAAGAACGGCATCACCGCAGGCACGGTCTTTATGCTTGCGATACCTTATTATACCACATGCTGCGACGATCCCGCAAGAAATATTTCAGCCTATGCCGTCGCGCCCGATTATCATCGCTTTTTTGAAGCGCTTTTTGCCGATGTGCTGCCGAAATTGCGCACGGCCTTCCCCACCCACTCCTTTTTGGGCTTTGCAGACCATTCCCCGATTGCAGAGGCCGAGGCTGCCGTACGGGCAGGACTTGGCTCCTTTGGCAAAAACCATCTGTTTTTAAGCAAAAGGCACGGCTCCTACGTCTTCCTCGGTGAAATCATCACCGATGCGGTGCTGCCCGTAAGCCCCACACCCATCACCGCCTGCACCGACTGCGGTGCCTGTCTGAGGGCCTGCCCTGTGGGGCTTGATACAGGCAGATGCCTTTCCGCCCTTACACAGAAAAAGGGCGCGCTCAACGAGGAGGAGCAGAGGATGCTCCTCGCGCACGGTATGGCGTGGGGCTGTGACCGCTGTCAGGAGGTTTGTCCCGTCAACCGCATGGCACGTGAAAGCGGCACACTTTATTCGGATATTCCATTTTTCAACACCGCAGCCCTGCCCCATTTAACCGCAGACACGGTACGGGAAATGTCAGAAAGGGAGTTTGCCGAACGCGCCTACAGCTGGCGCGGACGGGCCGTGATTTTACGCAATCTTACCCTGTTAGAGCAGGAAAACGGAAAGGAGCAGGCATGATACGGTTTTTGTTTTCCGCAGGCAGCAGTGCCTGCGACGCCGCATTGGAAACACATATCAGGGAAGACCTCGCGGCAGGTGATAAGGTTATTCTGCTTGTGCCCGAGCAAAAGACCGTGGTGGCGGAACGGCATTGGCTGAACGTCCTCTCCCCCACCGCACAGCTCTCCTTTGAGGTATCCAATTTCACCAGGCTTGCCAACCGCACCTTCCGTACCGTAGGCGGCCTTTGCTACCGCTATGCAAGCGATGGCATCCGCGCGCTTCTCATGTGGCGCACACTCAAATCACTTGCCCCAACCCTTTCCGAATACGGTGAGCATGCGGCAACCGATATACATCTGACCGACCGTATGCTTTCTGCAGTCATGCAGCTTGGCGCATACTGCGTATCGCCCGACCTGCTGGCAGAGGCCTGCGAGCGACTGAACGAGGGTGAGCCGCTGAAAGCCAAGCTGGCAGACCTTTCTAAAATCTACGCCGCCTATAAGGGCGAGCTTGCCTTGCAGTTTGATGATGCCACAGAAGATATTTCACGCGCCGCGAAGCTGATTGCGGAGCATCACTCGCTTTACGCCGACACGCATATTTACATCGACGCCTTTACCGACTTCACGGGCGAGGAGCTTACCCTATGCCGCGTACTGGCAGAGCGCACCAAAAGCCTGACTGTCACCTCACCCTTGGAAGGGCCTGACGGTGAGGGTATTCACCTTGCCTCGGCCATGGCAACCTATCACCGTCTGCGTGCCATGGCAGCCACGCTTGGTCTGGGCGTATTCATCGAAAAATTTCCTAAAGAAAAGCCAAAAACAGCACTTGACTACCTCGCCCGCCATCTCTTTGATTTGAGCGCGGAGCCTGCCCCCCTTGCCCTACAGGAAAATGCCGAAATCTCGCTTCGTGTAGCGCCCACTCCCTTTGAGGAGGCAGAGCTTGCTGCCGCGACGGTGGCAGGGCTGGTGCGAAAGGGCTGCCACTACCGTGATATTGCCGTGGTCGTACGTGACAGCACCGCCTATCAGGGCATCATTGACGCTGCGCTTGAAAAGGAGAATATTCCCTTTTATCTTGCCGAGAAAACCGATATTACCGTCCGTCCCCTCATAAAGCTGGTGCTGCTTGCCCTGCGTATCAAGTGCTACGGCTGGCAAAAGGAGGACGTGGTGGGCTACCTCAAAACAGGTCTGTGCGGTGCTTCACCCGATGATGTGAACCTTTTTGAGGAATATGCGGAAATCTGGCATTTACAGGGGGAGCACGTATATCTTTCCCCCTTTACCATGAGCGCGGATGGCTACCGTGACGCGCCCTCGGCACGCGCCGGGCGTATCCTTGCAGGTGCAAACCGCACGCGCGAGCAAATGCTGCCCCCCCTGCTTACACTCTTTACGGCACTGGACGAGGCTGAACCCGCCGCTGACCAATGCCGCCATATTTACGAGCTTCTGGTAACCCTCGGTGTATCCGAGGCGATGAAGGCACGTGCCGCCCTTCACCTTGCTGCAGGCGAGCGACGCGAGGCAGAGGAGGCCACCCGTCTGTGGGGAATCCTTGTGGATACGCTTGAGGCGGTTGCCGCCACAGGCGGCACACGCCTTGAGATAAAGGACCTGATTGGAGCATTGACGCTGGTCTTTGCAAGAACAGACGTAGGCGCTATTCCCACCGCCGCCGACGAGGTAACGGTCGGCTCGGCCGCCACCCTGCGTGCCGCCCACGTGCGCTATGCCATCGTGCTTGGCTTGAATGAGGGTGTTTTTCCACAATCGGTCAAGGAGGCAGGGCTTTTATCCGATGCCGAAAAGGCACGCCTTGCAGAGCTTGGTATCACCCTCTCCGCCCCCACCGCGACCGTCGCCTCGGACGAGCTGTTTTTCGTCCTGCGTGCCCTTTCCCTGCCCACCTGCCATCTCTACCTTTCCTACCACGAAACGGCGGGTGACGGCAAGCATGCAGAGCCTTCTATTGCCATCAGGCGCGTACGCACACTGTTCCCGACGCTGACTCCCGTACATCAAAGCGCCCTGCCCCCGCAGGAGCGTATCTTTTCCCACTCCGCCGTGCTTGAGCATCTGCGTGAGCTTGACGAGGATACAAAAAGCGCCCTGCTTCTCCTGCTTGAACAGGAAAAGGACTACGCCGCACGGCTGGCACATCTGAAAACACCGATGTGCGACACCGAGGCCGCCATCTCCGAAAAGCGCGCAGACACCCTGTTTGGCCCTTACGCCTTTAACCCCACGGGCATTGAGCGCTTTGTTTCCTGTCAATTTGCCTACTATTGCAAAAACGTGCTGGGGCTGCGCGAGGAGCCGCACGACACGCTGGATTCCGCCGCGGTCGGCACCTTTATCCACTATGTGCTTGAAAAAACCTTTTCTGCCGTAACCGCGAAAAACGGCATCTCTTATGACCTGAACGACAGCGAAAAAAATACCATCATTAACGAGAGCATTGCCGATTACCGCGCCTACCTGACCGAAATCGGCGGTGGCATCAGCCCCCGTGTTGAGGCGCTGCTCACCCGTCTTTCCGCGCTGGCGCATATCGTGGCAGGTGCGCTTCTTGAGGAGCTTGCCGACAGCGATTTCAAGCCCGCCTTCTTTGAGCTTGACCTGAAGCAGACGGGCGGGGACAGCAGACTTACCCTTGAAAACGGCGATACCGTTCCCCTGACGGGCAAGGTTGACCGTGTGGATTGCTACCGTGCCGCAGACGGCACCGTATATCTGCGTGTGGCAGATTACAAAACGGGCAAAAAGTCCTTCAAGCGCGACGATATTGCCGAGGGGCTTGGTCTGCAGATGCCCCTTTATCTCTACGCCCTTTGTCACGGCAGTCATAGGGCCCTGACCGAAAGGCTGGGACTTGCCGAGGGCACAGTGCTTCGCCCTGCGGGCGTTACCTATATTTCCACCGACATCGGCACCGATACCACCGCCGTCCGTATCCCGCCTGCAGAGGCCAGAAAAAGCGCCGCCTCACGCCTCACACGCGAGGGCCTGCTCCCTGCCGAGGCGGAGCTGCTGACCGCAGTGTCAAAATCAAAAAATCCCGCTCTGCTGAAAAAACAGACGCCGATCTCGGCCGAGGAATTTTCCGCACTCTTTCAGGAGCTTGGTGCAACGGTTTCGCGCATCGCGCGCGAGATGAAAAGCGGCACGGCCGCCGCACGGCCAAGCAAGCTATCCAAATCCTCACCCTGTAATTACTGCGCCTTCGCCCCCGTGTGCCGCGTGGCACAGAAAAATAAATTCAAAGGAGATTGACATGGAACGCGTATGGACACCCGAGCAGCTTGCCGCAATAGATACGCGTGACCGCACGCTCCTTGTATCCGCTGCGGCAGGCTCAGGCAAAACCGCCGTGCTGACCGAGCGTATCATCAGAAGCCTCTGCGACAAGGAAAAGCCCCTTGACCTGACCAGGCTGCTGGTGGTAACCTTTACCCGTGCCGCCGCCACCGAAATGCGTACGCGTATCGGCAGGGCAATCGGCGATGCGCTGACGCTTGACCCGACCAACACCCACCTCTCCAAGCAGCTGATGCTGCTTGGAAGTGCGCGGATTTCCACAATCGACTCCTTTTACCTTGACCTGGTGCGTGCCAACTTTGAGGCGGCGGGTATGTCCCCTGCCTTTCGTCTGGTGGACGAAAGCGAGCTGCTTTCACTGCGCCACGAAATCATGAACCGCGTGATTGACAAGGCCTACGAGGAGGAGCCGAAATTTCTCGCCGTAGCAGAGCTGCTCTCAAGCGTGCGCCGCGAGGATGCGCTGGCGGACACGCTGCTCCGCTTTGCCCGTGAGCTTGAAAAGCTCCCCACACAGTACGACCTGCTTCTGCATGCCGCTGAGGATAACGAGGCCCTGGGCAACGCCCCCTTTGAAAGCCCTTACGGCAAAATCGTCTTTGACAACCTGCAAAAAATGGCCGAGGACGGTATCGAGATGGTCGAAAACACGCTCGCGCTCATTGCAGCCGAGCCGGAAGCGGCCTATCTCCGCACCAAGCGCGAAAAATGCCTGCTTGAGCTGCGCGAGCTGCTGCAAAGTGCGCGCTCCGCGCTTCTTGCAAAGGATATTGACCGCCTGACCGACGCACTGACGCTACCCGCAAGGCTGGCAAGTGCAGGCAGCGTAGATGCCGAAAGATGCAGCCCCAAGGTGATGGATGCGCTTGCCCTTTGCCAGACCTTCCGCGACGAATGGAAGGCGCGCGCAGCACAGATAAGACCCTTTACGGCAACGGAAATCAAAGAGGGCAGCACGGAGGCAGCAGAGCTGCTCCGTTTGCTTTACCGCGTGCTTACACACTACGGCAAGGAATACACCGCCGCCAAAAGAGAGCGTGACGTAGCAGAGTTCTGCGACGTTTCCCGTGCCGCCTACCGCCTGCTTGTCGCGGAGGACAACTCTCCCACCCCGCTTGCCGCAAGCCTTGCCGCCTCCTTCGATGCCGTTTATATTGACGAATATCAGGACGTCGATGCGATGCAGGACGCCACCTTCCGTGCCATCTCCACCCCCGTCAACCGCTTTATGGTCGGCGACATCAAGCAAAGCATCTATCGCTTCCGCGGTGCGGAGCCTGCCGTCTTTGCAGGCTACAAGACCGCACTCCCCCCGTTAGAGGGCGAAAATGCCGCACAGGACGCAGCCGCCATCTTTATGTCAAGCTGCTTCCGCTGCGACGAGAGCATCATTCGCTTTGTCAACTGCATATCGGGCTACCTCTTTGAAAACAGGCCCGAGAGCATCGGCTACGTAGCGGGCGATGCGCTGAAATTTGCCAAGAAGCCACCCACGCCCGATTACAAAGCCCCCCTTTGTCAGGTGCTTGTCTATCACGACGACGAAAAAAGAAGCACCGACGACGGCGAACGGGACGGCGCGATGGACGATGCCGAGGCGCGCATGATTGCCGCCGAAATCAAGCGTCTGATAGACTGCGAGCGACTGGCAGACGGCCGCCCCATTACCGCGGGGGATATTGCCGTGCTTGGCCGCAGCGCCGCCTTTGCCGCACCGCTTGCCAGATACCTTGCGGAGCTTGGTATTCCCGCCAACGACACCTCAAGGAAAAACTTTTTTGAAAACCCCGAGGTGCTTTGCATGTACGCGCTCCTCGCGGTCATTGACAACCCCCTGCGTGACGTCTACCTTGCCGCAGTGCTGCGCTCCCCCTTCTTCGGCTTTACATTAGAGGAGCTGATTGCCGTACGCAGCTGCGCCGACCGCGCGCTTTCCCTCTTTGAGGCACTGCGTGAAGGAGCGGTACAGCTGACAGACGAGGCTTTGCGTATACGCGTCGCGCGCTTCCTTGAAACGCTTGCGCTCTATCGCGCAAAGGCAGAGGCCCTGCCCGTTGACAAGCTGCTGCGCTACCTCTACCGCGATACCGCCGTGCTTGCCTTTGCAGGTGACGGCGAGGGAGATAAGAAAAACCGCCGCCAGAACCTGCTGCGCCTTTACGAATATGCAAGAACCTTTGAAATGGGTGGCTTCAAGGGCCTTTACCGCTTTGTGCGCTACGTAGAGGACCTGATGCAGAACGAAACCGAGATGCCGATGCCAGACGGGCCTGAAAATGCCGTTTCCCTGATTACCGTGCATCACGCCAAGGGACTGGAATTCCCCGTTTGCTTTGTGGCAACGGCAGGCAAGCAGTTTAACACGCAGGACCTCACGCGCCACGTGCTGATAGAGCCTTCTCTCGGTGCCGCCACCCGTATACCGAACGTGGGGTGCTTCTCCCGTGCGGGCACCTTCGGGCGCGAGGCACTGAAAATCAGGCTGGAGCAGCTGCTGCGCGAAGAAGAAATGCGTATTCTTTACGTGGCGATGACACGTGCGCGAGAACGGCTCTACATCACGGGCAAGCCGCGATACAGCCTGGCAAATACCGAAAAGCACGTCGCCGCCGCCCTTTCCCCCATAACCGACCGTTACGCCCTCGGCGGCAACTCCTATCTTGAGTGGGTGCTGACCGCGCTTGCAGGGACGACGCACGGTGATTTTGCCAAAATCACCTACCACACACCGCAAACTCTCCGCACACTGCTGCAGGATGCTGCAGCAAACGAGGTCAAGGAAGAACCCACAGTCAATACAGCGCGCGTAGCGGAGCTGGCCGCATCGTTTGAAAAGCAGCTTGCCTTTTCCTACCCCTACGCTCACCTTAGCAGGCTTCCTGCCAAGCTTTCAGTTTCCCGTCTTTCCCCCACCGTGCTTGACGTTTACGATGCCGAGCCGACCGCCACGCTTGACAGCGCGGACAGTGAACGACTGCTTCACACCTTTGAGCGTGCGCCCGTATTCGGTGAAGCAAGGACGGCCCCCGATGCCGCCGCACGCGGCACCGCCACGCATGAATTTTTACAGTTCTGCGACTTTGAAAAAGGTGCGGACAATGCAGAAAAGGAGCTTGACCGTCTGATTGAGGCACGCTTCCTCTCCCCCGACGCGAAGGTTGCCGTGCGTATGGACGAATTGAAGCTATTCTTCCAAAGCGAGCTTTTCAGGCTGCTGCAGGGCGCACAGCGCATCTGGCGTGAAACACGCTTCAACATCCTTCTCCCTGCCGCAGAATTTACCGAGGGCGAGGCGTTACGCGCACAGTTGACGGGAGAAAAGCTTCTCGTACAGGGTGTAATTGACCTGATTGTTCTCGACGAAAGCCAACGCCTTGTGCTTTGCGACTACAAGACCGACCGCCTTTCCGCCGCCGCCCTGCGGGACGACCGTATCGCGGGCGAGGAGCTGTTCTCGCGGCACGGGAATCAGCTTGCCTACTACAAAAGGGCAGTTGAGGCCCTGTTTGGCAGGCCCCCCGACCGCACCGTCATCTATTCCCTGCCTCTCGGCAGAGCCCTTGACGAGCCGACCCGATAGGGCAAAAAAGCCACCGCCTACAAGCGGTGGCTTTTTTCGCATACGGAGCCTTTCAAAAAAGGGGGAGCTGCAGCGCAGCCCCCTATACTATCATTCAATCTCGGCAAGCCCCAGCAAATAAGTGGCCAGCCCCTTGGCAGAAAGCCTCACACCGCTTGCGGCAAGCGCCTCATCAAAGCGCGTATGCGCCTCGTCAGCACGGTGATAAACGGGCGTAAAGCGCGGCTCGGATACGGTCGCAAGCGACACGTAGGGCGGCATATCGGGCATATCCGCCTCTGTTCTTACGGCAAGAGAAAGCGTAAAGGGAATCTGCCTGTCGTCTACGGTCATGCTGCAAACGGAAAATGCAAGGCCGCGACTGTCAAGAGAAATCTCTCCCGTCATGGCACGTGTCCGCGCCCCCTCCAGCAGCAGCGAATAGGTGCCTTTACGGCGGTTTACCTCAAAGCTGCCGTTAACAGACTGCGGCGCCTCACCCGTACGGGTATAGGCGAAGGCGGCGCGATAACGGCGCAAGCCCTCTTTTTCGGTTCTGAAAACAAGCTGATGCGTTGTATCGTCCACCGTCAGCGCAAGCGTGGCCTCGTCCTTCTTCTCGAAATCAAGCGAAGCACCGCGCACGGTATCCCCTGCGGTATAGGTGAAGGCAAGCGCACTGACACGTGCCGTCAGGCGGCGTACGGTGGCGGAAAGCTCCACCGCAAAGGGTGTGTCATTGTCAATTCTCGCGCAAAGCGCTTCTATTTCAGCATCGCTTGCCAGCCAGCTTTCCACCTTGGCGGAAGCCTCATCCACCGTCACCCCCGCACGCGCAGATGCCATGGCATCGCGGGTTTGTGCCAACGCACGCAGCCTCGCGACAAAGGCCTTATCCTTGATAGCCGTTCCCCACGCATCACGCAGTGCACGGGAAAGCATACTGTTATCCACCTTCACGCTAATATGAAGCCGTCCGTCCTCCACGTAACGGGAATAGCTTGCATAATCGGTAAGGCACTTAAGAAAGCCGTCAAGTCGCTTGTCAAGCAGCACCCGCACGTCCTCACCCGCGCGATAAAATGTAAAAAAGCCCTGCACCAGTGCCTGCACCGCATCGTCGGTATGGTCATTCACACGGGGATCTGAAAAGGCTGTGCCGCTATTGCTGCGGAAAATAGAATTTATGAGGTCCTGCTCCAATGTCGTGAGGTCAACACCCAGTGTGGTAGAGCCGAGAAAGGCGGTAGAGGACAGGGCCAGCTCGTCCTCACCGAGCCAGAGCCTTGCATCATAGCATTCACCGTCCACCGTCAGAGCAGTATCGGTCATCGCAAGCCCGCCCTCACGGTCAAAATAAAGCTGCGCGCTCCCTGCCGAGATCGGTGCATCGGCACCGCCCGTAAAGGAAAGGGACACCGCGCCATCGGTCAGTGCTGCGGAAAGCAACGACAAAATATCCCCCACGCCGCTACGCGCAAGCGTACGCATAACAGAGGATTTAAGATAATTTAACGGCCGCCTTCTTCCGCCACAGGCGGTCATCGCCGTAAGCAGCAGGACAAGTGCAAGACACAGAGCAAGCAGGCGATATATCTTTTTCACAGGAACCCTCCCCTTTCATGCAAGATAAAATCAAGTATAAACAGTATACTGTATTTCTTCCCCTTTGTCAATGAGAAAAAGCGGCATCGCAGGTGCGATACCGCTTTTTCAGTGTAAAAATCACAAGTCGCCTGCAGGCTTAAGGGACTCTGTCAAGCGCACATAGGCCTTCGAAAGATTTCCTGCTGCCAGCGCACAGATAAAGGATAGCGCCGCAAGCAGCGCTCCCGTAACGGGGGGCGCAAGCACCGTCTTGACATAGAGCGAAAGCAGATAAAAAACGGAAAGCGCTTCCTCTACCGATGCCGCAGCAAAATGCATCTGAACGGCACGGCTGAAAATGAGCAGCAGCGCTATCCCCCTGAAGGCAAGCAGCGCGAGCAGTGCAAGCCACAGGGGGCGACGGAGCGTCTGCCCTGTGCGTATCAGTCTTGCGCGGCACCGCAGCTTACCCACCGTCCGTCGCCTTGTGGCAAACAGAATACGGAAAAACGAGAGCAACGCAAAAAACGAGCATAAAAGCAGTAACGGAAGCGTCAGCAGCACGCCAATATCGGCAAGCAGGGCAACGGACAGGCAGGGCTGACCGTCCCAAAGCCCCGTAAGGAGCAGCCTGCAGTCGGCCATTGCCGTAGGCAACCCGTCAACAAATCGGGAAAGCAGGGCGGGGGCTTCCTCAAGCGAAAAAAACACAGGATAAAGCGGCAGGAAAATCGCGACAAGCGCAAATAAGGCAGCAAGCAGACGCACCACGTTTCTGCCCAGCCGCACTGCCGTGAATCGGGCAACAAAGGAAACGTAGGCGGTATCTCCGCCTGCCACCCGATATACACGCCGTGCGGCAAGCGGAAGCAGACAGAGCAAAATGGCGGCAAGCAGAAAGCCCTCCACGGTGAAATGCACACGCATGGCGGAATGAGAGATGCGATTCTCCATATCGGAGAAAAGCATCGCCATAAAGGGTGCCGCCGTGCCAAGGAAGGCAGCAAACGCAATAAAATCAGTAAGAATACGGCTGCGAAGCACTCTGCCGAGCGTTACAAGGAGCAGCAATGCACTGACAGCGCAAAGGCACATGGGCAGAAGGAGCATAAGCGAGGGCAGACGCAGCACTCCCGAAAAAAACGCCGCAGGCGCGCTGAAATAGGTCATCGGGGAGAGCAGGTCACCGTAGGTAGCGGCAATAATATCGCTGACGGGATTTTGTGCAAGCGCACCGTCCGTCAGGCGAAGCACAAGCAACGAAAGCAGAGATTGCTCCCCCGTAAGAACGGTATCGGGATATATGACGAAAGCATCAAAAAAGAGATAGCAAAGAGGGAGAAGCAGCGCAAAAACGGCAGGCAGCACCGCGCCAACGTTAATTTTAACCTGTGGCAACGCAAAAGCAGCCTTTCGCGCCGCACGGGCGTTGCCGCGCGCGGTCTTGGCAGGGCGCGCAGCCCTTTTACCCGTCTGCACGGAAGCAAGCACGGGTGGTGTGGCAGGGGCGTAGGATTCATAGAGAAGCGGCGCGCCGCAATGCGCGCAGACGGTGCCGCGGCTCTCACCGCCGCAGGATTTGCAAATCATTCCGTATCCCCCTTCCCTTTTGGTTTTTCAGGCACTACAATTTTATCGTATCTGCCGTTTTTTGTCAAGTCAGGAGCCCGAAATAACTCTTACCACGACGGAAAATGACAAATAAAGATTTTGCAAAAATATTTTTCAAAACCTCTTGACAAGCCCCTGCCTTTTTGCTATAATAACAAAGTCGCCGCACAGAAGTGCCACGATGCTGCTATAGCTCAGTCGGTAGAGCACGTCATTGGTAATGACGAGGTCATCGGTCCGAATCCGATTAGCAGCTCCATAAACAAGAACCGCCCCAATCGGGGCGGTTTTTGTTTATGAGTCGCTCCTCGGGACGAGGAGCGATATGGAAGATGCGGAATATCCGACAAATTCAATTTGTTTTCAGCGCATCTTCCTACGGGCTTTGCCCGTGGACGGTCACGAATCCGATTAGCAGCTCCATAAAAACAAAGCAGTCCCCA
>JAZOSC010000100.1:0-5683 GCA_045656925.1 Eubacteriales bacterium
GATATGATGATTTTGGCATAGTTGGCATTGGGGTTTTTGATCTTGACGGGATATTGCAGCTTTTTATCATAAATCCACATAGGTCAGTTAGCCTCCTTTTCCCAAGGCCACGGGCCGCGATACCATTGCCACTCCGAACAGCTTGTGTTGTCGTAGATTGTGAGAGGGCCATACTTCTGCATATACGCAGCCTTGAGTGCAGCAAGCGCGGCCTTATGCTCCTTATAAAAGGCGAGTGCCTTTTGGTTGGTGGGATATGCGTCAAGGTAAAGAGCAACCTCATAAAGGGCAAAATCCTCAGCCTGAATGCGACGCAAAAGTCCTGCACGGTCATTCGGGAAATTTTCCATTATTTCAGCCTCCTTGCCCCGTAAAACGGCTTTTCCAGCTCACGGAAGATGGTGCCTGCCGCAAGCCCGGCCATCGGCTCATACACGCCCTCAAACTCCTGACAGGGCGAATAGACCATCGCAAGGCTTCTGCCTGACAGACATCCGTTTTCAGGCATGGTAGGCAACGGCACTGCAGGTGCTTCCTCACAGCATGGGCCACCGCCCGCCACCGACAAAAAGCGGAAAAGCGGATCGCTTTGATAGTGAATACTCACTGAAAACTCCTTGATACCAAAGGTGCTTTGCACCTTGGAATTTGAGCGTTGCCGCTCAATTTCAGTATATGCCTTCTCACGTCATTTGTCGAAGCAAAAAGAAAAAGCGACCGTACGGTCGCTTTTTCTGACAGACGGGCTATCCGACACAAGCAGATATGCCCCCGATTTGAAAGGAATAATTCAGACGAGCTATAGATGCCTTACGGCACGTTAATCTTCATGGGGAGCGGTTAACGTCAGGCTATCTGCATTTAAAAACTCATGCGCGTCAAGCAAGGAATTGGCGGGTAACAGCTTTGTGGCTCCGCAGCGCTTACAGGTCACACGAACACCCTCGGGTAGTACCGCCAGCTCATAATCCCCCTCAAAGCCATCGTCACGCGGACAGCTGCAGTAAATTTTGCCCTCGTCATCAAGGTCGCGGATCACAAAGGTTAAAATCTCAAGCACCTGCGGATCACTTACGACCTCGTCCGCCTCTCTGTGCAGCGCAGAAAAATCGCTGATGCCGCTTTCCTCCATCAGATCAAGCAGCTGCATCTCCGTGCGCGCCAGCTCCGCCTTCACGTGATTGGTATCGCCCATCATCGCGATATTGATATCGGAATATGCACAGGGGAGCACGAAAAGCTCCTCACCGAAAAATATCTTCTCGCTGACAGTATAGCGGTGCGGCTTGGGGCAGATGATGCAGGGCACGCAAAGGCGCACCTTACCATCGGCCGCAGGCTCAATCTCCAGCATGCTTTTGCCGCAGGTGCATTTCAGACGCACCATATTGCCGCGCAGGTGAAAAAGACTGACTGCACTCATCACACCTGTGCCACAATGCGGACAACGGTATGCAACGGTGGTTTGCTTGGGCGTAATTACCATAGCCTCTCCTTTTTCCTTCTCTTTTATCAGAGCTGTATAATAAGGGGACTGCCGCAGGGCGACAGTCCCCGTCCTTATCAGTTACCGATCTTCTTCCAGTTCTTCTGGAATTTTTCGGTTTCAAGCTGAGTGCTTTCGGCAGCGAGCTTATACCATGCCTCGTAATCGTCAGTGGCCAGCTCCTCGCGTGCATGCTCAATCCAGTTAACCTTCTCAGATACACCGTTGTAGAACATCACGTGATAACCATAGGTGGTCTTGATGCCTGCGGCGGAAATCTCATTCTGCTGGCGGTTGGGATTATAGAGCCATTCCTCAAATTCCGCAACCATATCGCCTCTTGCAACGTCCTCATAAAAGACGTTGCTGTCCTCGGTATAATCATTACCGTAGGCCTCAAATTTATCCTTGTCAATCACCTGATAGGTGGTCTTGCCATCAGCCGTAGTCTTCTGCTCAATGGCGCCCTCCTCGGTCATCAGCACAAGCAGCTCCTTTGCCATATTCTCTGCAGAAATAGTCTGGCCCTTATCGAGCAGACGCTGTGCCAGCTCCTTAGCCTTACCCGACAGCTTAGTGGTATCCTTAAGGTCCTTATAGGTATCGGTCTTAAAGAGAATGTGACCGACGTTCTGCAGGTGAGCCTCATCGCGGTGAACGGGATTAAGAACAAATACAACCGTATAGGTAGAAACTGCATCAGAGTAGGTTGCTACGTTTTGTCCATCAAGCTTGCGACCGTCCTGCGTATCCGAAATCACCGTGGTGCTGTTCTTGGAAACGGGGGTTTTTTCGTTGAACAAGAATTCCTCAAGCTTAGAATCGGCACTGTCTGATTTCTTGTAATCAAAGGAATGTGCGTTCGACTGTGCCATGAATGCATCGGTTGCACTCATGCCCTCGCCGCCCTGGTCCTTGGACTTCGCAAGGAATGCCTCCAGCTTATCACAGAACTCCTGCGCCGTCGTGCATGCCTTCAGCTCCTCAGTAATCGCTTCATAACGGTCCTGGTCTGCTGCATACTTTTCCCATGCTTCAGCGTTTTTATCCTTAATCTCCTGCGTATCTCCGTCCTGTGCATCAAATTTGGTGGTAAAGGTATAGGAGATAAAGTCTACGTATACGTCAAGGTCCTTCTTATTATTCTCATAGTACACCTGCACGCGTACGTCGGTGGCACCGCCGCGCAGCTCATCCATCTTGATTTCCGTCATCTTGGTGGCAAGCGTCGTCAACTCCAGCATCGCACGTACATCCCTGTCACGCACACCGTTGCCGTACATCATCGGAATGTAGGCGTTCAGCTGATAGCCACTGTAAAGGGCATAAATTTCAAGCGTTTGTATCGTGGTATCGATGCTTTTCAGATCCTCCTCGTCAAGCGTAATGCCCAACGCCTTGGCCTGCTCACACAGCGTCAGCACCTGCACGACACTGTTGGTCGCACTCTGTGCAAAATAATCAAACCAGGTGAGTGTCTGCGTGGTCGGCTTCTCGGCCGTAGGCTGACTGTAAATCTGCTCACGCAGAGGAAGTGATGTATTGAGGCCGTTACCGCCCGTGCCCTTGATATAGGACAGCCAACCGCTTTCCTGATACTGATTGACAAAATTCTGATATTCGGTATAGACCATATAAGACATCATCGGCACTGTTACCTCAAAATGCTCGGTTTCGGCAATCAGCTTATGACGCAGAAATACACCGCGCTGTGCCAGCACACTGATTACCGAGAAAACGATAATCACAGCAAGCACCGCAACGAGAATCAGTGTACCTACCCAAGTAGGCATCTGACCGCTTTTTGCAGTCTTCTTCTTTTTGGTAGAGCTTGCAAGCACGCTTGCAGCCTTTTCATTTTTGGTTCTGTTTCCCTTTCCCATGTTCAGGAACCGCCTTTCAAGTTTATCTTTCTTTTGCCTTTTGGCTCTATTGTAATTCAACCGCGTGTGCTTTGCTTGAGCACCCCGTGAATAACATCAAAATATTAGACCGTCATAATAACGGGCAGCACCATCGGCTTTCGCCCGGTTTTTGCATAAAGGAACTTGGAGAGGTCGTCACGCACCGCATTCTTAAGATGCATATGGTCACGGGACTGCCTGCCGCGCATACATTTTTCCATTGTGCGCTGCACCAGATTCTTGGCCTCATCCATCAACGGCTCATTATCGCGCACATACACAAAGCCGCGCGATACAATATCGGGGCCGGAGAGCAGCAAGCCGCGTTCCTCATCTACGGCAGCAACGACAACAATCAAGCCGTCTTGTGACAAATGCTTGCGGTCGCGCAGAACGATATTTCCAACGTCACCGACGCCGTAACCGTCAACCAACACCTGCCCCGCCGGCACAGTGCCCGCGAAGCGCGCGCCGCTTGCATCAATTTCCAACACCTTGCCGATATCCGAAAGGAAAATATTGCGATCGGCAACACCCATTTCAAGGGCCAGCTCCCGATTGGCATACAGGTGGCGGCTTTCTCCGTGAATGGGCATGAAATATTTTGGCTTGGTCAACGCCATCACAAGCTTCAGCTCCTCGGCGCAGGCGTGGCCCGATGCGTGAACCTCAAGTGCCGCATCGTGCACAACCTCAACACCGTTACGCGCCAGCTCATTAATCACACGTCCCACCAGCTTTTCGTTACCGGGAATGGCATGCGAAGAAAGCACCACGAGATCATTACGGCCAAGTGTAACCTGCTGGTGATCGGAATACGCCATGCGATAAAGCGCTGACATCGGCTCACCCTGACTGCCTGTGGTCACAAGCGTCAGCTGCTGGGGCTTAAAGCGCTTGATTTCGCTGATATCCACCAATACGTCCTTCGGCACCTTCATATAGCCAAGCTCCACGGCGGCACCCACAATATTTAACATGCTGCGCCCCGTAACGGCAACCTTGCGCCCGTGTCTTGCGCTGATATCAATAATCTGCTGTACACGGTGTACGTTTGAGGAAAATGTGGAAATCACAATCCGCTTATCGGGATTTTTCGTAAATATATATTCAAGCGAATTGCCAACCTTTTTTTCCGAAGGGGCAAAGCCCGGCCGCTCGGCATTGGTCGACTCACACAAAAGCGCGAGCAGTCCCTTTTTACCAAGCTCTCCCAAACGGGCGATATTCATCATCTCGCCCTCAATCGGCGTAATATCAAGCTTGAAATCGCCTGTGTGCAGCACCGTACCCAAGGGGGTATGAATAGCCAGGCAGCAGGCGTCTGCAATCGAATGGTTGACACGGATAAACTCCACGTTAAGCCCCCCTGCACGCACGGTTGTGCCGGCGTTAACGGTACGCAGATCAGGCTGCCACGGAAGCGAATGCTCCTCGAGCTTATGCTTGAGAATACCAAGCGTCAGCCTGGTGCCATATACGGGCGGATTGACCGTTCGCAGCACGTACGGCAATGCGCCGATGTGGTCCTCGTGACCGTGCGTGAGAAAAATACCGCGCAAGCGGTCAGCATTTTGCTCAAGATAGGTAATATCGGGAATGACGAGGTCGATACCCAGCATATCCTCATCAGGGAATGCAAGGCCGCAATCCACCGCGATCATATCGTTTTCATATTCAATAACGGTAAGATTTTTACCAATTTCGTGTAACCCTCCCAACGGGATAATGCGTATTTTACCTTTGTCTTTTTTTACCTTCGGCATAGCTCCTCCTATATCAAGAATGGCGCAAAACGCGCAAAAATGAAGGCCAAACAGGGGCTTCACGCCCGGCCCTCTCCAAAAAATATCATTCACACCGACAATCGTGTACTCATACACATATATACGCGCAAGCGCGCGTTAATATTTTAATATATTTTATTATACACAAAAGGTATACGCTTGTCAAGTGCATTTACGTCAGATTAAGCAGAAGACAAGCGTTGCCAGCCCACCGCCAAGCAAAGCACCGCAAAGCATACCGAAAAGCATAACCCTTACAGGACGGCGGCGCGCATATCTTGGCAAGCCCCCACCCGAAACAATGCGATTGGCCTCTGCAATCATATCGTCATACGACACCTGCAATTTCTCGTCACGAAGCACAAACCAGGCACTTTCAAAGAAGCTGTTCTCCCCCGGCTTCAACATCACCAATTGCTTTTGACAGCCCTTTAGCATCATTTTACTCCATTCTTGTTTTTGCATAAAGTATCTGTCGGCAAACCTGCTTTTCATACAATGCAGAC
>JAZOSC010000101.1:0-2658 GCA_045656925.1 Eubacteriales bacterium
GATTGTGCGGTTTGACGGGCTGGTTTCCATGATTGAAAACCGTATGCGTATGAGTGGCGGTAACGAGTATTATGATGAATTTATTGAGGACGCCCCCTGTCCCGACTGTGAGGGGAAGCGGCTTTCCAAAACCGTGCTTTCCGTTACCGTTGGTGGGTTAAATATTGACGAGCTATGCAATCTTTCCATCGCACGGGCGCTTGCCTTCGTAAACGGCCTTGTCCTTACAGAAACCGAGGAAACGATTGCAAGAGAGATTTTAAAGGAGGTCAGAGCGCGGCTTGGCTTCCTCATCAGCGTGGGGCTTGATTATCTCACGCTGGCGCGCCGTGCGGGTACGCTTTCGGGCGGTGAGGCACAGCGCATTCGCCTTGCCACGCAGATCGGCTCATCGCTGATGGGAGTGCTTTATATTCTGGACGAGCCGAGCATCGGTCTGCATCAGCGCGACAATGGGAAGCTGATTGCAACGCTATGCCGTCTGCGCGACCTGGGAAACAGCGTGTTGGTTGTCGAGCATGATGAGGAAACAATGGAATCTGCCGATTATATCGTGGACGTTGGCCCCGGCGCCGGTATCCACGGCGGTGAAATCGTTGCCGTTGGCACTCCTGCCGAGATTATGGCCTGTGAGCGCTCGATTACGGGCGCCTATCTTTCGGGGCGTATGAAAATTGAAGCTCCTGCCGTTCGCCGTACGGGCAACGGTCATTTCCTGCGTGTGCTGGGTGCGCGCCATAACAATCTCAAGGGGATTGACGTGACCGTTCCCTTGGGAACCCTGACCTGCGTTACGGGTGTATCCGGGTCGGGAAAATCCTCGCTGGTTAACGGTATTCTTTACCCCTATCTTGCAAGCAGGCTGAACCGCGCCGCGGCTTATGCGGGCAAGCATGACCGTGTTGAGGGGATAGAATGGCTTGATAAGGTGATTGATATTGACCAAAGCCCCATCGGGCGCACACCGCGCTCTAACCCCGCAACCTATACGGGGCTTTTCGGTGAAATTCGCGAGCTGTTTGCCAAAACGCCCGATGCACGCCGTCACGGCTATACGGGTGGGCGCTTTTCCTTCAACGTCAAGGGCGGCCGCTGTGAGGCCTGTGAGGGCGACGGTGTGAAGAAAATTGAGATGCATTTCCTGCCTGACGTTTACGTGAAGTGTGATGTTTGCGGTGGAAAGCGCTATAATCGCGATACACTGGACGTGCATTATAAGGGCAAGAGCATTGCCGATGTGCTTGCCATGACTGTTGAGGAGGCACTGGGCTTTTTTGCCGATATTCCTGCTATTGCGCGTAAGCTGCAGACGATGTACGATGTGGGACTTGGCTATATTGCGTTAGGTCAATCCTCTACCACACTGTCGGGCGGTGAGGCACAGCGTATCCGTCTGGCGAGTGAGCTTTCCAAGCGCAGCACAGGTAAAACGATTTATATTTTAGATGAGCCTACGACGGGGCTGTCCACTGCGGACGTTGCCAAGCTGATTCTGATGCTGCAGCGATTGGTAGAGGCAGGGAATACCGTGCTGGTGATTGAACACAATCTTGATGTAATCAAGACGGCAGACCATATTATTGACCTTGGGCCCGAGGGCGGCGAAGGTGGCGGCACGGTGCTGGCCACGGGCACGCCCGAGGAGCTTGCCGAGGTGTCCCATTCCTATACGGGACAATATCTGAAGAAATGGCTTGCACGGGATAGAGGTAGATGATGGAATTTGTAGCAACCTGTTTATTTGGTCTGGAAAAGCAGCTTGGCGAGGAGTTGGATTCCCTTGGTGTCAAGCGGCTTGATACGATGGACGGACGTGTGACCTTCAGCGGCACTGCGCTTGACCTTGCCCGTGCCAATATGCGTCTGCGATTGGCCGAGCGTATTTATATTAAGCTTGGTGCCTTTGCTGCAAGAAGCTTTACCGAGCTGTTTGACGGTGTGCGCGCCCTGCCGCTTGAGGATTATATCGGTCCCCTTGATGCTTTCCCCGTTAAGGGACACGCTATCAAAAGTGCGCTGTTTTCAGTGCCCGATTGTCAGCGCATTGTCAAAAAGGCGGCGGTGGAGCGATTGCGCGCCGCACACGGCGTCACGGATCTGCCCGAGGACGGTGTGAAATATCAGCTGGAATTCTTTATTTTCAAGGATATTGCAACCATTATGCTGGACACCTCAGGCGTAGCTCTCCATAAACGAGGCTACCGACCTGCGGCAGGTGCAGCCCCCTTGCGTGAAACTCTGGCTGCGGCGATGGCATTGACAGCACGCCCCCGTCCCGACACGCTTTTGTGGGATCCCTTCTGCGGTTCGGGTACGATTTTGATTGAGGGCGCACTGGCACTGCGTGGAATTGCCCCCAATATGGGGCGTGATTTTGCCGCGATGGACTTTGATTTTTTGGATAGCGGCATTTGGCAGCTTGCACGCGAGGAATGTGAGGATGTGGCGAAGCGAGATGAGAAAATTGAGCTTTTTGGCTCCGACATCGACGAGCAGGTGCTGGTGCTTGCGCGTGAAAATGCTGTGCGTGCAGGGGTCCATGATGCCATTCGCTTCTTTCCTGCAGATGCTCGAAAAATTAAAAAGCCCGACCGTCGCGGTACGCTGATCTGCAATCCGCCCTATGGGGAGCGTCTGCTTGAAATGCGCGAGGTTGAG
>JAZOSC010000102.1:0-7556 GCA_045656925.1 Eubacteriales bacterium
CGGCAAGATTCTCGACACGTCCAAGGCTGTTGCACATGCCTGCAAGACGCCCGTTATTATCTGCCCCACCATCGCATCCACCGATGCGCCCTGCTCGGCTCTTTCGGTTATTTATACCGACGAGGGTGTGTTTGAGGAGTATCACTGGCTTCCCGCAAACCCCAATATGGTTCTGATGGACACTACCATTATTGCCAAATCTCCTGCTCGCCTGACCGTTGCAGGCATTGGCGACGCGCTTGCTACTTACTATGAGGCGAGAGCCACCAAGGCAAAGGACGCAGGCACCTGTGCAGGCGGCAAGGTTACCTGTGCAGCAATGGCTCTTGCAGAGCTTTGTCTGGATACGCTGCTTGAGGAGGGTGTGAAGGCAAAGCTTGCGCTCGAATCCGGCGCTTGCACCGAGGCTGTTGAGAAGGTCATTGAGGCAAACACGCTTCTTTCCGGTATCGGCTTTGAGTCGGGCGGACTTGCCGCTGCACACGCTATCCACAACGGTCTGACTGTTCTGCCCGAGTGCCATCATATGTATCACGGCGAGAAGGTTGCCTTCGGCGTAATTACTCAGCTGATGCTTGAAAACGTTCCCACCGAGGAGCTTGATGAGATCGTCAGCTTCTGTATCGAGGTAGGTCTGCCTGTTACGCTGGGCGAGCTTGGCGTTACCGAGGTGACCGATGAGAAGCTTCTTGCAGTTGCAAAGGCAGCTACCGTTCCCGGCGAAACCATTCACAATATGCCCTTTGAGGTTACCGCAGAGAAGGTTGTTGCTGCGATGAAGGCTGCTGATGCTTACGGCAGATATCTGCTCGCGCTTTAATCACGACGGACCTTCCGCTGCCGCTTGATCTCCTATGCAATAGAATTTAACGCGGCAAGTACAAATTCCACGTATATACTCTTTTCACAAATAAAAAAGCACCCCGCAGGCGCATTCCAAACGGATAAATGCGCTGATACGGGGTGCTTTTTGCGTGCTCTTGCATTACTTTTTAGACGACGCGCCGCTGCTTTTGGCGTTTTTGTATTCCTTCGGGGATACGCCCATGATTTTTTTGAAATTCCGATAGAAGGTGGAAAAATCGGTATATCCGCATAAGCCGTAAATTGCGGTTATCTTATACCCGTTCTTGATGTATTCCGTGGATCTTTTGATGCGACGGGAGTTCAGATAGCCATTGAAGGAAAAGCCGGTAAGCGTGCGAAAGGCGGTACAGAAGCTGCTTTTTGACATATTTGCATGCTTGAGAATTTCCTCAAGCGTAATGTTTTCCGTAAAATTTTTATTGATGTATTCAACACAATAGAGAATGAACTGCTTATCATCATCAAAGCGCTCGGGCAACGTGTTTTGCTTATAATAATAGCGTGCAAGAACGGTAATGAGAAAGACGCCATAAGAATAAACGATCTCGCGAAAGCCGATCTCCTTGCGCTTGAATTCGACCAGCATTTTTTCAAGAACCAGCTCCACGTAAAACACGTCCCCTGAATCAATGGAAACCTTAGGCAGTATCTCGGTGCCCGTCAGCAGATTGTGCAGAAAGGGCGAGATCAGGTTATCGGATTGCCTTGCATTCAGCAGAAAATCGGGCATAAAGGAAAAGGAATAAAATACCGTATCGGGCTCGGGTACAATATAATGCATCGTCCCCGGCGGCACGATAAACATATCGCTTTGGCAAAGTGAGGAGGCCTGCTCATTCACAACGTGCTTTAAGCTGCCCCTTGCGATGTAATAAATCTGAAAAAATTCATGCGTGTGCGGTTGCTTGGCCTCATACGCCTCCTCCACCTTCTGTATATGAAAGCTTTCGGTTGCATTTTTATAATAGGAAAGCAGGAAATTTTTGATGTCCATATCATTCACCTCATATTTATTTTATCATATCACAGAATAAAATGCAATATAAAATGAACAAAATGCAATATTGATGCTGAAAAATGTGATAAAATGATATTGAATACACGAAAGGTGGGATGATATGAAAATCGTTGCATTAGACGGACTTTTGGGCTACGGCTACAGTGAGGAGGCATTGAACATTGCCTTTTCCGAGAAGGTAGACTATCTTGGCGTAGATGCCGGCTCTACCGACCCCGGCCCTTATTATCTGGGAAGCGGAAAATCCTTTACCGACAGAAGCGCGGTAAAAAGAGATCTCTCCCTTGCTTTGCCCAAGGCATTGGCGCACAAGGCGCCCTTCATTATCGGCACTGCGGGTGGTGCGGGCAGCAGCAAGCACGTGGAATGGCTGAAGGAGATTCTGCTTGAAATCGCTGCCGAGCAAAATCTGCAATTCAAGCTTGGTACGGTTTACAGCGACGTTTCAACGGAATATGTCCTTGAGAAGTTCAAGAACGGCAAGCTTGTCAATATGAGCGAAACCATGCCGGCAAACGAGGCGTTCATTGCCGAAAGCACGCGCATCGTAAGCCAGATCGGCATTGCGCCCATTATCAAGCTGCTTGAGGAAAAGGTTGACGTAATTGTTTGCGGTCGCGCCTGCGATACCGCAATTTATGCGGCCCCCTGCATTTATGAGGGGTACGACCCCGGTCTGGCCTTCCATATGGCAAAGATTATGGAGTGCGGTGCCATGTGCTCCGAGCCTGTTGCAGCCGCCGACGTTATGCAGGGCTATATGTACGAGGATCATTTTGAGCTTCGTCCCGCAAACCCCATTCGTCGCTGCACGGTTGACCGCGTTGCGGCACATACGCTTTACGAGCAATCGAACCCGTATCTGATTTTTGAGCCGGACGGTGTGTGCGACCTGACCAACAGCGTCTTTACACAGCTTGATGAGCGAACTGTTCGCGTATCGGGCTCCGTCTTCCACGAGGCCGAGCAAAAAACCCTGAAGCTTGAGGGCGTCAGATGCTCCGGCTTCAGAACCATCTGCCCCGCAACTATTTACGATTCCGAAACGATCAGACGTATTGATGAAATCGTCAAGATCGTCATGGATTTTGTAAAGGAAAACACCAAAAACACGCTGCCCGAGGACAGCTATACGGTTAATTTCAAGTTCAGCGGCGGCGAGGAAAGCTCCCTCGGCGTGATCATGGATATCGTTGGCAAAACACAGGAAATTGCGGACACGGTCTGTGCGCTGATCAGAAGCCGTATGCTTCACTGCGATTACCAGGGCAGAAAATCCTCGGCCGGCAATCTTGCCTTCCCCTTCTCACCGTCGGATATCCACGTGGGTGCGGTGTATGAATTTTCCGTTTTCCATCTGGCAAAGGTTGACTCCTTGCTGGAAACTGCCAAAATCATCACGGAGGTAATTGGAAAATGAAAAAGCTGATCGATTGCACGAAAATTTTAAGAAGCAAGAACGCAGGTCCGCTGTTTATTACCTTTGACCTGATTTTCCATACCAAAGAGGACATGGAATATGTGGCAAAGCGCCTGACGAAGGAGCAGATTGCAAAGGCATACGATGTCAGCACGGATATTATTGATATTATTCCCTACGGCGTCGTCAATGCAATTAAGATTACCTTCCCCAGAAAGAACATCAGCGGCAGCCTGGTGGATAACGATATTTACGGCTGCCAGCAGCACGTTCCGCTTGCCAATATCGTGATGGAGGACTGAACATGTACGCAGACGAGAGTTATATCATCTCCTTAAGACGGGAAATTCACGAATATCCCGAGGTTGGCTTTGATCTGCCGAAAACCATTGCGGTGGTGAAAAGAGAGCTTGACAGCCTGGGGATTGCATATACCGAAGCATACGGGGAATCGAGCGTGGTTGCGACGATCAACCCGGATAAAAAGCATTTTACCATTGGTATTCGCGCGGATATGGACGCGCTTCTCATTGATGAAAAGGTGGATTTGCCTTATCGCTCCAAGATTGAAGGGCAGATGCACGCCTGCGGTCACGACGCGCATACGGCAATGCTTCTGGGCACAGCCAAGGCGCTGAAGCAGATGGAAAATCAGATTTCCTGCAGAGTCATGCTTGTGTTCCAGCCCAGCGAGGAGGGCGTACGCAGCGGTGCGGCAGAGCTTGTCAAGGGCGGCCTGATGGACGAAATCGACGTCATCATCGGCCTGCACATTGAAAACTGGCTGCCGTCGGGCTGCCTCGGTATTTGCAAGGGCAGCTCCATGGCATCGAGCCGCAATTTCCGCCTGGACTTCTACGGCAGCACGGCACACGCCTCCCTGCCGCAGTCGGGTGTTGATGCACTGGCAACTGCCATCCGTACTTATAATAACATGCAGTATATGCTGTCGCGTGAAATCAATCCCTTCAGCAAATATATTTGCTCCGTAGGCAAGCTGTCGGGCGGCACGACGCAGAACGTGGTTGCCGACCATGCCTATATGCTCGGTACCATTCGTACCTTTGATATGGAGCTTGATGCATTCCTCATTCGACGCATTGAGGAGATTGCCAACAATGCCGCTGCCGAGGTGGGCGCCAAGGCGGTGCTGGATACCAGCCTACAGGCACACGTCCTCTACAACAACCCGTACATTTCAGAGCTGGTGCTTGCATCGGGTGAGAAGGTGGTCGGCGAGGATAGAATCGTCAGAATGCCCGAAAAATTGAGCTCGGAGGATTTCTCCCATTATCTGACCAAAAAGCCGGGTGTATACCTTCGTCTTGGCACAAGAAACGAGGAGAAGGGCTGCGTCACGCTGCCGCATAACAACGACTTTTTGATTGACGAGAGTGCTTTTGTTGTAGGCAGCGATGCCTGCGTGCAGTTCGTGCTCGACAATATGGGCGGCATTGATATGGAAAAGGTTTTTGCATCTGATGAAAGGAGAACCAAGTAATGAAGCAGACAATCTGTAGTGTCGGTGATATCATTTACATTGACAAAATGCCGGAAAGCTATGATTTTGCACCGCTGCGTGACATCATCAAGCAAGCTGACGTACGACTGTTTAATTTAGAAAACGTACTCTCCGACAAGCCCATTTACGGCTCCTCCTACTGTGGCGGTGTCTGGCTGCTTGCCAAGGAGGATACGCTTGACGATACCCTTCGCTTCGGCTTCAACGGCTGTTCTTTTGCCAACAATCACACCATGGATTACTCCTATGACGGTATGTTTACAACGATTGCTGCCGCAAAAAAGAGAGGCCTGCCGATTTGCGGTGCAGGCAAGGATTTGGCGGAGGCATCTGACTATGCCGTAGTGGAAACGGAGCACGGCAAATGTGCGCTGATTTCGCTTTGCTCGACCTTCAACGATGCGGCCCGTGCGGGCAACCCCTCGGATACGGTTCCCGGTCGTCCCGGCCTGAACCCGCTGCGTTTTTCCACGGTCTATCATGTAACGCCCGAGCAAATGAAAACCCTGCAGGAGATTGCCGCAACGACGCATATTGACGGCAGAAGAAACCGTTCCCGTCTGGGCGGCTATACGCCTTGTGTGCCCGATGGCTGCTTTGGCTTTGGCGATTATATTTTCCGCGAGAGCACAGAGCTGGGTAAAAGCTCCAGGGTAAATCCTGTGGATATGCTGAGAACCGAGGAAACCATCAAGAAAGCACTCACGGAGTGTGAAAACGTTATTGTAAACATTCACTCCCACGAGATCAAGCACGATATGGACGATGAGCCCGATGATTTCATGGTTGAATTCTGCCATAAGTGCATCGATGCGGGTGCATCTGCCGTCATTGGCACGGGCACGCATCAGCTCAAAGGGCTTGAGGTTTACCGCGGTAAGCTGATCTTCTACAGCATCGGCAACTACATTTTCCATAGCGACAGTGCCTTCTGCATGCCCGACGATTACCGCGAGCGGTATCGTATGCCCAAGGGACTTACTCCCAAGGAAATGATTAATATCCGCAACCAGAACAATACGCGCGGCCTGCATTCCGACGTCAACAATTTCCGTTCCATTCTGCCGTTTATGACCTTTGAGGACGGAAAGCTGACCGGGGCTGTGCTGTATCCCATTCGCCTTGATATGCAGACGGGCTTCCCCGCGCTGGCAGACGAGGCGGAGGCAAAGATTATCTTTGACTATTTGAACGAGAGGAACCTTGCGTTCGGCACGGTATTGGAGCTGGACGGCAACGTAATGAAGGTGAAGCTGCATGATTAAAACAGAAATTTACGAAAAGGCGCTTTTTGAAACGATTAAGCGCGGTGCAACCGAAATCTCGCCTGACGTGAAGACGGCGTTTGAGCAGGCAATTGAAAGAGAAAGCAATCCTGATGCAAAAAGAGGCCTTCAGGCCACGCTTGCCAGCATGGAGATGTCCAAGGTGCGCGAAAATCCGCTTTGCGTGGACACGGGTTGGCCCATCTTCTATTTCAAGGTAGGCAACAATTGTGAGCTGGAGGGCGGCTTTGTTGAACTGGAAAACGCGGCTCGCCGTGCGGTAGCAAAGGCAACCGAGCTTGGCTACCTGCGTGCAACCATGAAGCATCCGCTGACGGGCTTTGATCCCGGCAACAATATCGGTATGAATATCCCCGATTTCACCTATCAGTTTGTGGATGGCGATTTCATCGAGATTTCCTACGCGGCCAAGGGCGGCGGCAGTGAGTGCTTCGGCGGCACAAGACACAGAATCGTGGCCTTTGCTGACGGCATTAAGGGCATTGAGAAGTTTGTTATTGACAGCTTTGTGGCATCGGCACGTGCAGGTGCAGTCTGCCCCCCGTCGGTGCTTGGTATCGGTATTGGCGGTACGGCGAACGTAGCGGCCAATCTCGCGAAGGAGGCGGCGTGCCTGCGTACGGTCGGCTCGAAGCATCCTGATCCGATGTTTGCAAAAATCGAGGAGGACCTGTACGAGGCGCTGAACAGCCTTGGTATCGGTATTCTGGGCGCGGGCGGTGATACCTCCGTGCTTGCAGTAAATGTGGAGTATGCCTACACGCATATTGCAGGTATTGCATGTGCAACCAGCACCAACTGCATGGTGGCGCGTCGCGCGTCCTCCAGAGTTGATGCTGATGGCAGCATCCGTGTAATGGCCAGCCCCAACTGGTTTGGTGACAGATAAGGAGGTTACTGATGGCAGAATATCATTTGAGAGCGCCTCTTTCCGATGAGGATGTCGCGCAGCTGAAGCTTGGAGATACGGTATATATCAGCGGTGAGTGCTTCACCTGCCGTTCCAGATTGCAGAAATACATTTTTGATGAGAAGAACGTGTTGCCCTTTGATACGGCCAGCAGAAACGTTTTGATTCACAACGGCCCCATCGTCATTAAGGAGAATGGGAAGTGGAAGCTTGTTTCCTTTATGCCCACCTCCAGCATCCGTTTTGAGAAATGGGGTGCAAAGAGCGTTTCGGAGTGGAACCTGAAAATGATTGTGGGTAAAACCACGATGGGTAAGGAAACCGCCGAGATGATGAAGAAAAAGAAGTGCGTGCACGTTTCTCCGCGCAGCGTCAGCCCCAATCTTTGGATTGATTCCATTGAGGTGCAGGACGTTTATCTGTACGATGAGCTTGGCAGAATTGAAGCGGCTTGGTTCTTCAAGCTTGATGATCTCGGCCCGTTTATCGTAGATATCGATGCAGAGGGCAATAATTACTTTGATCGGCTTGAT
>JAZOSC010000103.1:0-5622 GCA_045656925.1 Eubacteriales bacterium
TGCGGCAGGGGGGTGTTGGGGAGTGGGTCCTCCTCGCGAAATACCATCATCATTTCAGGCGGCTCTCCCCTTCTGCCCGAGCGACCGAGGCGCTGCAGAAAGCTTGCAACCGAGGTGGGTGCATCGCTTTGCAGCACGCGCTCTAACCTGCCGATATCAACGCCAAGCTCCATGGTAACGGTGGCACAGGTCACCACCTGCTCCTCTCCGCTTTTCATCTTCAGCTCCGCATCCTCGCGGATTGCGGCGGAAAGATTGCCGTGGTGAATAAGAAAAACGTCAGACTCCCTACGGCGCGCGGCAATCTGGCGGAAGGTCGCCGTCAGGTATTCGGTTTCCTCACGGGAATTGGAGAAAACAAGCGCACGCCTGCCCTGCACGCAATCATACATATATTCGTAGCCCGCATCAAGCGCATAGGTCTTTTCAGGCGCGGCAGGAGCATGATCGTCCTGCTGATTTGCATCGTCATTGGCAAAAAAGAAATGCTCAAGCCCCAGACGCCAGTGCACGCCCTTATCAGGCACAGTCGGCACGACAGTCTCAATGCCGCTGCACCCTGCAAGCCAGAGGGCGGCAAGTGCAGGATCGCCGATGGTGGCGGACAGCCCCACACGCCTTGGCTCGCGCCCGATGACACGGGCGAGGCGTGCAAGCTGACACTGTATCTGATTGCCGCGGTCAGTGCCTGTTAAGGTATGCACCTCATCTATCACGACAAAGCGCAGGTCATAAAACAGGCGCGACAGGTCGCCTGCGCGGTTAATCAGCATGCTTTCAAGCGATTCGGGGGTGATTTGCAGGATTCCACACGGATTGTCAAGCAGCTTTTTCTTATGCGAGGCCGCCACATCACCGTGCCAGTGCGTGACTTGAATATCGCTCTGTGCAAGAAGCTCCTCCAAACGGCTGAATTGGTCGTTGATGAGGCTTTTGAGGGGGGCAATATAAAGCACCGCCACCGATGCGGCAGGTCTTTCAAAAAGGGTGGTTAAAATGGGGAGAAATGCCGCCTCAGTCTTGCCGCTGGCTGTGGTTGAGGTCAGCAAAAGGTGTTTATCGGTGTGAAAAATCACATCCGCTGCGGCTATCTGCACGTCGCGCAGATGCTCCCAGCCCTGTGCGTAAACGAAGTCGCGCAGAAAGGGTGGGAAGCGGCTCAATATCTCACGCTCAGTCATGGCTTACAGAATAATATCCGCAGGCGTGACGGCGGCACGTGCGGCAGGCTTGGCAGAGCCTGCCGACACCTCTGCAAGCCCCTCCCCCACGGGTTCACCCACAGCGCGGGCAATCAGCGCATTGAAATCGACGTCCTCATTCTGCATCAGAATATTGAGTATGGCCATATAGTCACGCAAAATTTCACGTGGCGTCACCATCAGGTCAGCGCCTGCACGGGCGAGGCAGATCGAGAGAAATTGCTGCTTCTCTGCCTCGGTGATGCGCGGTGCCTTGCCATATTGCTCACCGTAAAGGGCGGTCACACGGGTAATCAGTGCATAAAGCTCATCATCGGAAAGGCGACGCAGACGGATGACGGGGCCGATGAGATTTTTAAACTCAGGATCAAAGAAGCGACTGTCGCAAAGACGGCTGCGGAGTGCCTCGTAGCTAAATAGCCCACGGCGCGTATCCTCTAAAAACTGCGGCGTACCGCCCATGACAAGCAAAAGCCCCTCGGCCTTACCCTGCAGTGCGTCATTGAACATCGAAAGAATTTTCTCGTAATTATTCTCACGGCTCACGCGGTGTACGATTTTATAAAGGTTGACACACTCGTCAATGAAGACGACCAGACCGCGATAGCCGATTTTTCGTGCAAGCACGGCAAAAAGCTTGATGAAATCGTACCAGTTTTCATCATCGATAATCACCGATACGGGAATACCCAGCGCTTGCCGCGCCTCAGTTTTGGTAGAAAACTCACCGCGCAGCCAGCAAAGGCAGGCAGACATTTTTTCATCATCTCCCGCCACGTAGGCACGGTAATATGCGGTAACAACACGGGCAAAATCAAAGCCGCCAACCATAAACTCCACGTCGCGCAAATCCCTCGTGATACGGGCCTGCAGCAATCCGCCGTCGGCATCCTCCCCTACCAGCTCACTCTGACAGCTATCAATCCAACGGGCAATGATTTTAGGAAGCGCACCCCCGTCAGGAGAAGCCTTTGAGGCAAGGTTTTTCATCAGCTCGCGATAGGTGGCAACACCCGTGCCACCCGTGCCGTACAAGCGTCGCTCGGGAGAAAGGTCGGCATCTGCGGTGAGAAAATCGCGCTCCAGCGCATAGCCGCGCACCAGCTGCATCAGAAAGCTTTTGCCGCTACCGTAGCGGCCAATCAGGAAGCGCATGGCGGCGCCGCCCTCGCTGATCGCCTCAAGGTCGGAAAGGAACGCAGAAATCTCCTCACCGCGCCCGATGGCAATATAAGGCGCGCCCATACGCGGCACCACCCCTGCAGAAAGCGAGGCCAGCAGGGCGTTCAGTACACGGCGCGGCACGCGCCCTTGATTGTTTTTTACAGTATCAGTCATGATAACACTCCTTCCGCCCTTAATTCAGGCAGGTAATCCTCAATAATCACGAAGCGGCCGTCGGCCTCCTCAAGCACAATATCCCCTAAAATATCCGCCGAAGCGGTATTGATTTTATCAACCAGCAGGTCAAGCATCATGCCGTGCGTGGCAGCAAAGGACTGCTCCGCCTCGCGTGTACCGTCCACCGCCAGGGGGAGAAAGCCCACCAGGTCGCCAAGTGCGGCATGCCAGGGCGATAAAAAAGCCGTATCCTCAACGGTTTCACTTAAAACGGTGGGGGACGGTATTGCTTTTTCAGGCTCGGTCGTGGCAGAAGCCTCAATAGACTCCTCCTCGCCAAAGGCCTCTATCAGTTTTTTCGTTGTTTCCCAGGAAGCCGCCTCAATTTCTCTTGCACGTGCAATCGAAAAAGGCATTACAGGCAGGTCATAGCGTGCCTCGTAAGCAGGAATTTCCGTCGCGACACTCTTTTTCGGAGCCTTTGGCGGCAGCACACCCTCAAGATAGGCATCAAGCGCGGGCATCAGTGCCGCAGGCACCTCATAGACCGAAAGCCTTGATTTGATACCCATACGCGCACGTATCGCATTTTCCGCATATTTCAGCACATCGGAAATAACATAACGCATACGGTAGGTATGGGAAAAGGACAGAAAATCCACCTCGGCCTGCTTTTTGTACCGTGCAGACACGGGTGCACCCGTGAAAAGCTCTAACGTCACGGTACTATATCCCCCCTGACGTGATGCGTTTTCCGCATTTTCCTGCTGCAAATAATCAACCGCCACGGAAAGCGCCCCCGGCAGCACGCGGTCATAAAGAGCCTGGGCCTCGCCCTGATAAAACTTGCTTTTTTTATAGTCATAATTGCTGCAGAAATGGAGCATGGCATCGCGCCTTGCGGCATCATCGGCACCGCCGACATACAGCTCGCGCAGTCTGGCACCCCTTATCATATCACGCAGCGCATCGGGCGGCAGGACGGGGGGCGGTAGAGCGTGCAGCAGCGAATAATCCGCAAGCCATTCCCGCACCAGTGCGTCAAGCCCCTGATGCACCCTGCGGTAGCTTACCCAAAGGCGAAGCATATCTGCCTGTCCCTGCAGGGGAGCGATTTCCTCACCCATATTCAGAATTTCATAAAGAAAAAGCAGTAGATAGGAAAAATCTGCCTCGATTACCCTGCCCCTTCTGAAGCTGGTGCGCCACCAGAGATAATAATCAAGCTGCGCCCGACTCATCTGCCCGTATTGCGGCACGTAGGAGAAAAAGGCAACGTGCGGACAGGGCTTTCCCTCATATGGGTAAAGCCTTAAGACCTGCTCTCTGAATCTATCGTGCCAATCAGGCGTCCCCTCACGCGTATAAAGCCTGACGGCAAGCAAAAGCGGATGGGCGGGAGTATAGGCACGCTCCGGTACCGGCCTTGCGCGCAGCTCACTTTCATAGGTGCGCGACACAAAATAGGTTTGGGGTCCCCCTGACTTCTTCTGTGGCGGTGCCGTCACAGGGACAGCAGATACATCACAGGGGGCGAGGGGCTTACCGCTTTGCTTTTTCGCATGCGGCACAAGCGCGGAAATATCCCAAAAATCCTTTTTTTCACTACTCTTTGCAAATTCGCTCATCGCTTGAACCCTCCTTTTCCACCCGTTTTCTGTAATAGTATATTATATCATGGCAGCATTCATCTGTCAAGTTTTGCAAAGGCTGAAAATATTGGCAGAACAAATGCAAAACAGGCTTGCAATTCACGACAAAATAGGCTATAATAAGCATACTGCGAGAACCAATATGATGAAGGGAGGCTGCAACCGTGCGCGTCATTTCTCTCCAAAAAAACAAGAATATTGTGCTTGACGCGGGCTGCGGACTTTGCCTCGGCCACTTTGACGGCGTGCATCGCGGCCACCTTGCCCTGATTGAAGAATTAAAACGCCGCAACACCGCAAGAAATACGCACCTGCCCCTTGGCGTTTTCCTGTTCAGCACACCACCCACCGCGACGCTGAACAAGGCGCCTACCCCACAGCTGACCACGTTGGACGAAAAGCTTGCCCTGATGGCGGCGGCAGGGCTTGACTTTGCTGTGCTTTACGATTTCCCCTCCATCAAGGATATGTCCCCCGCAGATTTTGTGCAGAGGGTGCTCATGAACGAATGTCACGCCAAAATTCTTGTGTGTGGCTTCAATTACACCTTCGGTGCCAAGGGTGCAGGCACCCCTGCCGACCTTGGCAGGCTCTTTGCCACACACGAGGGACATGAGCTATCGGTAATGCCCCCCGTCATGGATGGGCCGTATACCGTCAGCTCCAGTCTGGTACGTGCCATGCTCTCGGGCGGACACCCGGACGATGCAACAAGGCTGCTTGGTCGCCCCTACACCCTGACCGGTCAGGTGGGTGAGGGACAAAGGCTTGGGCGCACGATGGGGCTGCCCACCGCCAATCTGCTTTTCCCCACGGGCGCTCTGGTTCCCATGCACGGCGTGTACGCCGTAACGGTACGCATCGGCAAGCGCACCTATACAGGCATTTGCAACGTGGGGGTGCGTCCCACGGTAGCTCCTGACGGCCACGTAAACTGTGAGGTCTTTATTTTTGATTTCAACGGCGACCTTTACGGCAGGCTGGTTGAAATATCCTTCCTTTACTTTATCCGCGAGGAGCGCAAGTTTGATGGCCTTACCGAGCTGGAGGCGCAAATCAGGCGTGATATTGAACGCGCCAGGCGTTATTTTGAATAAACAACAAGCTGCGACAGAAGCATTGCTTTCGTCGCAGCTTTTCATTTTTTCCAATTTTATTCGATAAAATTCCAATTTTTATAATTATTTTTTAAAAAACAAATGTCGTATTTTGAATTTTTTTCAAGTTTGCACAAGCGTAAAAATCAATTTTTAAAAAATATATCCCCCTTTACGCAAATTACCCCCGCCGCGAAGCGCGGTCGGGGGTAATTGTAATGATGCACTATAAACGATAATACCTTTGGTCACGGCGCCGCAGCAGCCGTATCGGTATAGCTGACATACATGGCAGGGCGCAGATCGGCGGGCGGTTCGGGCGGATATGGA
>JAZOSC010000104.1:0-2854 GCA_045656925.1 Eubacteriales bacterium
GGTGGACTTGCCTGCGGCAAGTGGCGGCGTGCAGCCGCCAAGGCGTTCTTCCTATCTCGCGCCATGCGCGAGATGAAACCGCATTCCGGCACAAACCGCCACAAGGGCGGTCTTTTCCTATTGGTGGCAAGGGAGAGGGGGTGCGGAAGCCCTTGTAAAAAAAGCTATTTTATGCTATAATGATGAAAACCTCTGCGTGTTTGCGCGTATATTGATTAGTAGAAGCTTAAAAATGGGAGATGAATATGGAAATTGTATTACTCACAGCGCTTGGTGTCGGTGGTGCAACCGTCATTGGTGCAATGATAGGATTTCTGTTTAAGCGTATCTCGCACCGCGTGGGTGACATTGTACTTGCGTTTGCAGCAGGTGTGATGCTGGCGGCGTCGGTAATCGGTCTGATACTGCCGGCGCTTGAATACGGCGAGGCATTGGTTGGAAAATGGACGATTCTGATTACCGTGGTGGGCATTTTTGCAGGTGCGCTCTGCCTTGTTCTGATTGATAAGATGGTGCCACATCAGCACGGTCTTGCCACCGAGGATGCCGAGGCACATCGCGGTAACGAGCGAATGAATAAGGTCTTTCTGTTTGTGATGGCAATTGCCATTCACAATCTGCCCGAGGGGATTGCCGCAGGTGTTGGCTTTGGCTCCGGAAATACGGCAGAGGCACTGATTATTGCAGGCGGTATTGCGTTACAAAATATTCCGGAAGGCATGGTTATCATCGGCCCGATGCTTGCGGCGGGAATTTCGCCCAATCGAACCTTTCTTTACGCCTTTCTCACAGGTGTGGTTGAGGTCGTCGGTACCTTTATCGGTTATTTTGCCGTCACCGTAGCAACCGCCGTCCTGCCCGTGGCACTTGCCTTTGCGGGCGGTACGATGCTTTACGTGATCAGCGACGAGATGATTCCCGAAACTCACGCGCACGGCAGTGAAAAGGCGGCAACCTTTTCGTTGCTTTTGGGCTTTTGCCTGATGCTCTTGCTGGACGTATTGCTTGCTTAAAATAAAAAGCTCCGCCGCAGGCCCGAAAACGCGCCTGCGGCGGAGTGCTTTTATTGCTTCTCCCGCGCCCTGACACGGCGGTAGAGTGAAAGTAGCCTTGGTGTGTTGTAGCGCAGCGCGCCAAGGGGCAGCAGGGATAAAAGAAAATTGACTGTCGCTACGGGTAATGCCACGGAGAGCGTGATATGAGGGTAAATCGCAAGCAGCAAAAAGCCCGTCAGTGCGTTTGTCAGATGAATGGTCACGCCGTAGTTGGATTCTAACAGAAACCTTGCCAGATAGGTGCTGCTTCTCGGCTCGCGTACGCGGTCCTTGTGAAAGCCTGTAAAGCCCCCCAGCTCAGGGATTTTATCACACCATATCCGCACGCCCAACAGCCGCCACAGGCGGCATTCGCGGCGTGTAACGGCAAAAAAACGGCCCTCTGCTCTAAAAAATCTCTCGGGCAGACAGCGAATGAGAAATGCACCCAGCCCGTCTATGAGAATGACCGCGATAATTTCGCCCAAAACAAGCGCTCCCGTGTGGAGAATGCCGTACGCGGCGATGGGAGTGTGAAGCAGACAGTTACATAGCGTGATGGCAACGGCTGAAAGCCCGATAATCAGAGGATAGAGTATCATACCGTTCCCTCGACAGGCGCGCCGTAGGTGAGGGGGATACCGTAGACCTCCTCATATTTTTCCTTCATCAATGCATAATTTCTGTCACGCATAGCTTCGATGCGCGCGCGCAGAGGCAAGGCTTCATCGGGGTAAATAGCAGGCATGATATGCACTGTGTAGGCCTGTATGGGGAAGCCTGCACTGTCATGCGTCTTGGTGTCCTCCATCGTGATAAAAAAGGGAATAACAGGCACGCCGTTTTTGGCTGCAAGGCGGAAGGCTCCATCCTTTAACGGACGGGGCTTTTTATAATTCCACCACATGCCCTGCTCGGGGTAGATGAGGATATGCTCTCCGCGCGCCAGCAGCACGCTTACCCCCTTTGTAAGCTCTCCCATTACATGCAGATTTGCGCCGAGGGGCAGGGTGTTGCAATGCCTGAAAAAGTAGCCGTAAAGACCTTTGAACGAGGTGTAATTTCCCTCGCGGATAATTTTATAAAGTGCTTTTTGGGGGCAATCCTTTTCAATCGCCTTCCATACCGCGTAGTTGTCAAAGGGATTGAAATGATTGCAGGTCAGTATGGCTCCGCCCTGTACGGCGCGGTAATGTGAAAGCCCTCGCACCTCCTTTATCACAAGCTCCCCCTTTTTTATTTTCTTTTCAAAAAAGGCTCTTGCCACACGGTTGGCGAAAAACGCGCCTACGCGACTGCCGAGCTTCTTATAGGTGTAGTCGACGCACCCCGGCATCAGCGGCTTTGTCGGCGGATCGTCCTCCACATCAAGATCAAACCAGCCGCGACTTTCGTAATATGCGATTTTCTCCTGCACAGCAAGGCGCGCCTCGCGTGCACCCTTATCAAATTTCGGCATGATAGCTCTCCTTTAAGCGGTTACGGTCTGCGGTATATGCTTGCCTTGTGTGCTGATGTGACGCGCGGCAACGGTTTCTGCACGTGCCTGCTCAATCAGTCGTAGCCTTGCGGCTGCATCACGTGCCTGCTCGGCAGGGGTGTAAGCTTTTTTTATGCTGCGAAGCACATCGGCAAAGGCAGAGGCATCGGCATACTGCCAGAACAGCTCCTCAAACAGCACACCGTCGTGGTGCCAGGGCTTCCAATCCATTTTATAATGCACAATCTGCGGTGGGTTGCCGTCATTCAGCGCCCCCTTTACGGCGGTGTGGTTCCAGGCGGGGGAGAAGTAATAGACCTTGCCGTGGCAAAGCACGTTC
>JAZOSC010000105.1:0-4261 GCA_045656925.1 Eubacteriales bacterium
AAAACGAAGATGTAAAAATTCAATTCCTGCATACAGCACGCGCAGGAGTTCGCATTTTCGCCGCAGAGCGCGTCAAGCTTGCTTGTAGGCGGCAAGGCGAAAAAATATTCGCCGCAGGCGAAATTCTCCTACCCCCTCGCACATCAACTCAAAAGCCACCCCAATTCGGGGTGGCTCTCTGCTTTTGACGGCCCATAGGGGCCGTCATCGAACGAAGCGCGTGCAAAACGAAGATGTAAAAATTCAATTCCTGCATACAGCACGCGCAGGAGTTCGCATTTTTGCCGCAGAGCGCGTCAAGCTTGCTTGTAAGCGGCAAGACAAAAAAACATTCGCCGCAGGCGAAATTCTCCTGCCCATCTATATCCCCCGCACGGACAGTCGGGGATGCCTGTCCCCACAAGGCACATCTTCTCCCTCGCACATCAAGCCAAAAGACCACCTCGTCCGAGGTGGTCTTTTCTATATGCTTCACGAACCTTACAGCGTCGCACCGAAATCGGAAACAATCACCTGACCTGTGATGGCGCGGGACTCATCACTTGCAAGGAACAGGAGAATGTTTGCCACGTCAATCGGCATACAGGGGCTGACGGACAGATTCATATGCTTATTCATCTGTCCCATCATATTGGGATCAAGCGACTTGGGATCGGTGGTCATCGTCATGGGAGTAATGATGGTGCTGGGGTTGACGGAATTACAACGAATTCCCGTGCCCGTAAAGCGCATAGCGGTATGCTTCGTCAGACCAATTACGGCAGCCTTACTGGTTACATAGGACGCACCGCCCGTGCCGAAGGCACCTGCAACGGAATCAAGATTGATGATAGAGCCCTTGTTCGTCTTCATCATTTCCTTGACAACGGCTCTCGTACAGTAAAGGCAGCCCTTGGTGTTGATGCCAAGCACCCATTCCAGGTCCTCATCGGTGCAGCAGTCGATGGGCTTCAGACCTGCCTCAAGCACGCCCGCGTTGTTGACAAGCACGTCAATCTGACCGTAGGTCGCCACAACCTTGGCAACCATCTCCTCCACGGCCTCTGCCTTGGATACATCGCAGGGAATGGGAAGCACCTCGCCGCCCGCCTCGCGGATCTTTGCGGCAACCTCCTCAAGCTGGGGCACGCGTCTTGCCGTGATAACAACCTTTGCACCCTCCTTTGCAAACAGCTCTGCGGTGGCGGCACCGACACCCGAGTTACCGCCCGTGATAATTGCAACCTTACCGTCCAAACGTCCCATGAAAAATTCTCCTGTTCTTTTTATTTGCCCGCCTGTACGGCGCGGCTGATTCAATTCTTATTATACCGCATTCTGACGGTTTGTCAAGTGTCCATGCTACTGCCTCTACGCAGAGCATACACAAAATCCTACAACTGTCTATTGCTTTTCCCTCCTGTTTATGCTATACTATTGGTGAACTAAAGCAACCGAAGGGAGTGCTCCTATGGAATATGTATTAAGGGCCACGGGGCTAACAAAAAGCTACCGCGGGAACCGCGTATTGAACGGCGTGACAATGAATATCCGCCGCGGCGATATATACGGCTTCGTGGGTGAAAACGGCTCCGGCAAAACCACCGTCATTCGCCTGATTACGGGTCTGATTTATGCCGAGGACGGCGAATTCACCCTCTTTGGCGTGAAAAGCAGTGATCCTGCCATTCGCGCAGCACGCGCGCGTGTTGGCGCGATTGTGGAATCCCCCTCTATCTACCTCAATCTGTCAGCCAAAGAGAATTTGCTGATGCAAAGCGGCATTCTCGGTATGCGTGATGAGGAAAAATGCAAGGCTACCCTTGGGACGGTGGGACTTGGCGATTTATGGGAGAGTCGCAAGCACGCAGGCGATTTTTCGCTTGGTATGCGTCAGCGCCTGGGCATCGCGATGGCACTTCTCGGGAATCCCGAATTTATCATTCTCGACGAGCCGATGAACGGCCTTGACCCTGCAGGCATTGTGGAAATCCGCGAGCTGATTCTGCACCTCAACCGCGATATGGGCATCACGTTCCTCATTTCCTCGCACATTTTAACCGAGCTGGCACTGGTTGCCACACGCTACGGCATTATCTCGCGCGGCAGACTGCTGCAGGAGATTTCTGCTGCAGAATTAGAGCGCGTTTGCCGCCATACCACCGAAATTAAAACAACCGACCGCATGGCGCTGGTCACCCTGCTTTCCCCCGATTTTGATAACACGCAAATGTTCCTTGTGGACGGCGGCGTGCGTATTGAGGGCGACGTTGACCTGAACGCCCTGCTCGGTAAGGTGATTGCCGCGGGGCTCACCATCACCGCCGTAAACACCCATCACTCCAGCATTGAGGACTACTATCTTTCACTGACGGGAGGTGACCGCCGTGCGTAATTTATATATTGCCGACCTCAAGCGTATTCTCAAGGATAAACTTTTTATGGTTACCTGTATTCTCGCAGGTGTATTTGCCGTTATCAATCCTCTTTTAAACAAGGTGCTTTTCGAGGCCCTTGATATGGGCGATTTATTGGGCGGCATGATGAATGCAAAATCCATGCTGTTCAGCGCGTTTCTTCCCGGTGACAATCTTGGCCTTGTAATGCCGATTCTGGTCGCTATCATCGTTTGTAAGGATTTTAGCCAAGGGACGGTACGAAATAAAATCATCAGCGGCAAATCAAGAGCCTTGATTTTCCTCTCCCATCTTCTTTCTGCCGCCACGGTCATGTGTGCGGTGATGCTCCTGCACGCGCTGTTAACCCTTGGCGTGTCGCTCTGCTTTTTCCCGTATCAGGAAGCCGCCTTCACCTTGGCAGATTTCGGATTTCTGCTGGTATCGCTGGCCTTTGAATTGCTTGTTTACCTCGCCATCTCCGCGACGGTAACCTTGATTGCAACGCTTGCCAAAAATATGGGCATCTGTATTCTTTTCTACCTTGCCGTGGCACTCGGCTTTTCTATTGTAGGCGCGGTATTTCAGGTAGCGGGTGCATTTCTTGATCCTGCAAGCAAGGGCTACGGCCTAATTGAATTTTTGAACGCACTCAACATTTACACCTCCACGCTGATCGGTGCAGGCACGACCTATACGGCCAAGCAGGTGCTCTATATTCTGATAGCACCGCTTGCGCTGACTGTGGGCAGCACCCTGCTCGGCATTCGCCTGTTTGCACGCAAAAATCTGAAATAAGTATACCTACGGGTACAAAAAAGCAAGGCAGTGAGCCAAACGGATTCACTGCCTTGCTTTTTTATGTAAAATACAATCAGACAATGCGGTTTTGAGGCGTATTCTCAAAAAAGCATCTGATATTTTCGGCAATCACGGCGACACAGCGCGCACGCGCCTCGGCTGCCCCCCATGCCATGTGGGGCGTAAGGCAGACGTTATCACGGTCAAGGATACGGCAGAGGGGGCTATCCGCAGCAAGCGGCTCTGTGCTGAACACGTCAACACCCAGACCGCCAAGCTGACCTTGCTCTACCGCTGCGGCAAGTGCATGCTCATCGGTAACGGCACCGCGGGCCACGTTGATCAGAATCGCACCCCTTTTCATGGCAGATATCCTTTCGGCATTGATCATGCCGCGCGTTTCCCCGTTGAGGGGAACATGCAAGGAAATAATATCTGCCTCGCGGCAAAGGGTATCAATATCGGCAGCCTCAAACTCAGCTTCTGCCCCCCTGCGGCAAAGCAGCACACGGCAACCGAGCGCTTTTGCCATACGTGCAACCTGACGGCCGATACCACCGCCACCAACCACACCCCAGGTAAGCGTCGAAAGCTCGTGATAAACAGGCGTGAGGGCGTTGGCAACGCCTGATGCGGTATAGCGACCGTCTGCCACATAGCGACGGTAGGAAAACAGCCCCGTAGCAAGCGAAAGTGCCATGGCAAGCGTCACCTGTGCCACACTTTCGGTCGAATAGGCGGGCACGTTGCAAAGCGCAATGCCGCGCGATCTGCAATAGGCTGTATCCACATTATCAAATCCTGTGGCCGTCACGCAGATCAACTTCAGCAAGCGCGCGCCGCAAAGGGTTGCCTCATTCATTTTCAGCTTGTTGACTACAATCACCTCCGCGTCCCGGACGCGTTGGGGAATTTCCGATTCGGCGGTGGATTGATACAAGACTACATCGCCCATGGCCCTGATCGGGGAAAGGTCAATATCGCTGCCAAGCGTCGCAGCATCTAACACGACAATTCTCATACTGTGCCTCCCGAAAAGTCATTTTTCAATACCATATGGTACTTATATAGAATATCCACGGGAT
>JAZOSC010000106.1:0-3864 GCA_045656925.1 Eubacteriales bacterium
ACCTTTTCACCGAAAAACACGAAGCCACTAATACTGTAGCGGGACTGGTTGATGATATGTACTTCCCAAAGATTAACCTCAAACCCCTCGTCAAGCAGAAGCGAGCCTAACAGCTTGGAGGCAAGCAGGCTGCCCTGTCCGCCTACACCAACGATCATAATACCTGTCGTTTTCATTCTGCGGCACCTCCTTTTTCAATCGCGCCGAAATGGCAGAGCTGCTGACAAACGTCGCAGCCAACGCAAAGCGTTGCATCAATCTGTGCAAAGCCACCCTTGATGCTGATGGCGGGACAGCCGAGCGAGGCGCATTTTTTGCATTTCCTGCATTTTTCCTTGTTGACCGTAAGGGCAGGTGCGGCCTTCACCGATTTGAGAAGCACGCAGGGGCGACGGGAGATGATGACAGACGGCTCCTTCACCGCAAGCTCCTCCCGCAATGCCTGCTCGCACTGGGCGAGGTCATAAGGGTCAACCACGCGTACACGCGCAATGCCAAGCGCGTGGCAAAGGGCCTCCAGATCCACTTTTGCGGCAGGATCACCCTTGATGTTATAGCCTGTGGTGGGGTTGTGCTGATGCCCCGTCATACCCGTGATAGAATTATCGAGAATAATTACGGTGGAGTTGGTTGCGTTATAGGCAATGTTGACAAGGCCTGTCATGCCCGAATGCATAAAGGTAGAGTCGCCGATCACGCCCACAGTCCTTTGCTCGGCCTCTGCGCCACGGGCGAGGTTAAAGCCGTGCAGTCCCGAAACCGATGCACCCATACACAGGGTACTGTCCATGGCAGAAAGCGGGGGCTGAGCACCCAGGGTGTAGCAGCCGATATCACCGATCACGGTGATTTTGTTCTTGGCAAGTGTGTAGTAAATGCCGCGGTGCGGACAGCCGGCACACATCATCGGCGGACGGACGGGCAGGGCAGAATCAGCCTCGGTGAAGGCGGGAGCTTCCAGACCGAATGCGGCACGGATAGAGGCTTGAGAATATTCACCGATGGGGGAGAACAGCTCCTTGCCCACTACGGGAATACCAAGGGCCTGACAGTGTGCCTCAATGATGCCGTCAAGCTCCTCAATGACGTAAAGCTTTTTTACCCTTGCGGCAAAGTCGCGGAAGAGCTTTTCAGGCAACGGGTAGGGCATACCGACCTTTAAGACCGATACGCTGTCACCAAACACCTCTTTGACATATTGGTAGCAGGTACCGGCGGTGATAATGCCAATGTCCGTACCGCCCATTTCCACGCGGTTAAAGGGGCAGTCCTCGGCATAAGCGGCAAGGGCCTTGGTGCGCTCCTCCACCACGGGGTGACGCTTCTTGGCGTTGCCGGGCATCATAATAAATTTTGCACCGTTCTTTACGTAGGGCTTTACGGGTGCTTCCACGCGCTCGCCAAGCTCTACAACCGACTGACTGTGTGCCACACGCGTGCAGACGCGCAGCAGCACAGGCGTGTCAAACTGCTCCGAGAGGGTGAAGGCATCGCGTGCGAAGGCAAGTGCCTCGGCGGAATCAGCAGGCTCTAACATCGGCACCTTTGCGGCAATGGCGTAGTGGCGTGAGTCCTGCTCGTTTTGCGAGGAGTGCATGGCAGGGTCGTCTGCCACGCAGATGACAAGACCACCTGTGACACCCGTGTAGGAGAGGGTAAAAAGAGGGTCTGCCGCCACATTCAAGCCAACGTGCTTCATCGCGCACGCAGCACGTATGCCGCCAAGGGATGCGCCAAAGGCAACCTCTGCGGCAACCTTCTCGTTGGGCGCCCACTCGCTGTAAATATCGTTGTAGGTAGAGAGAAATTCGGTAATTTCGGTTGGGGGTGTGCCGGGGTAGCTTGACACCAGTCCGATGCCGCCCTCGTAAAGACCGCGGGCAATCGCCTCGTTACCAATCATCAGCTTTTTCATATGTTCAATCCTTTTCTTCGGTAAGTATATCGGTCAATCAGCCGTTGTTCTGCGCTGCGACAAGACGCTCGCCGCCGTATATCTGACGGAGCTTGGGTTTTTCAATCTTGCCTGTGGGGTTGCGGGGGACCTTGGCAAAAATCAGCCTGCGGGGACGCTTATAGCGGGGCATGCCCTGGCAGAATTCAAGAATTTCCTCGTCGGTGGCCTCCATACCGTCCTTCAGCTCAATGACGGCAGCAGGAATTTCACCCAGACGCGCATCGGGCAGGCCGATGACGGCCACGTCCTTGATTTTTGGGTGCGCGGAGAGAAAGTCCTCAATCTCAACGGGGTAAAGGTTTTCACCGCCCATGATGATGACGTCCTTTTTGCGGTCAACCAGGAAGATAAAGCCCTCCTCGTCCTCCATCGCCATATCGCCTGTGCAGAGCCAGCCGTCACGGAGCGTAGCGGCGGTGGCCTCCGCATCGTTGTAGTAGCATTTCATCACGCCGGGGCCCTGTAAGCAAAGCTCACCAACCTCACCGCGCGTGACGGTATTGCCCTCGGCATCAATAATCCTGGCAACCCAACCGAAGCCGGGCTTGCCGATGGCACCGACCTTGTGGACGTTTTCCACACCAAGGTGAACGGCGCCGGGGCCGATGGATTCGGAAAGACCGTAGTTGGTGTCGTATTGATGATGGGGGAAATATTCAAGCCAGCGGCGAATAAGGCTCTTGGGTACGGGCTGTGCGCCGATGTGCATGAGGCGAAGCTGCGCCAGCTCGTAATCGGCAGGGTTCAGCTTGCCGCTGTCAAAGGCGGCAAGGATATCCTGTGCCCACGGCACCAGAAGCCACACAATGGTGCAGTGCTCCTCGGATACGGCACGCAGGATTGTTTCGGGAGAGGTGCCCTTCAGAATGACGGTCCTGGAGCAGGAAATCAGACTGCCAAACCAGTGCATTTTTGCACCCGTATGGTAAAGCGGGGGAATGCAGAGAAAGACATCATCTCGCGTCTGGCTGTGGTGCTGCTGCTCCACGCGGCAGGCGTGTAGAAGCGCGCGGTGCGCGTGCAGGATTGCCTTGGGGAAGCCCGTGGTGCCTGAGGAAAAGTAGATGGCGGCATCATCGTCCTCGGTGATGTGGGGCATACGGAATATGCCCGAGCATTCTGCCGTCATTTCAGCGTAATCCTCGGCAAAGGAGGGGCAGCCCGTGCCCGCGTAAATAAGCAGGCGGTTATCGCAGATTTCGTCAGCAATCTCCTCTACACGGCCGATAAATTCGGGGCCGAATACCAGTGCGTCAACCTCTGCCAGCTTCAGACAGTAGGTGATTTCCTTGGCGGCATAGCGGAAATTGAGCGGTACGGCAAGCGCGCCTGTTTTGAGAATACCGAAGTAAATGGGAAGCCACTCAATGCAGTTCATCAGCAGAATGGCAACCTTGTCGCCCTTGCCGATGCCGCGCGCCGTCAGGGCGTTGGCGAAGCGGTTTGCCTTTTCGTCAAAGACGCGCCAGGTAATTTCGCGGCGGTAATAGGGCGCGCGGATGGTAGGCTCAACCAGCGCGTAATCGCGCCAGGTCATACGCCTGGTTTCCTTTTCGGCGGGATTGATTTCAACAAGAGCCACGTCGTCGGGGAACTGTCTGGCGTTGTTTTCAAGCAAGTCGGTGATAATCATTATCAGAGCATACCTCAATAAAATAAAATATAAATAATTATAGCATTCGCGCGCGCGAATGTCAATGCCGTTTTGTCACACCGTGTCGCCTTTTTTAACAGGGGAGAGAAAAAAACCGAAAAAATTTTAAAATCCTCTTGACAATCGTGTGTCTTTTTGGTAATATATATAGGTCGCAAGTTGCAAAATGCTTGCACAAGGAGAGATGGCTGAGTTGGTCTAAGGCGCACGACTGGAAATCGTGTGAAGGCTAATACCCTTCCGAGAGTTCGAA